>NZ_JBXWMI010000013.1:0-127611 GCF_059609765.1 Ruegeria sp. YTSC106 | reverse complement strand
AATTGAAGAATTGAGACAACAACAATACCGGTCACGCCCAAGACTGCCGCGGGTCCTCGCAATGCATCGGGGTTTTCTGTCCCTTGCTCCAATACCGAGAAGAACGCCACGCCACCCAGCATAACAAAAAGCGTTGTAATGCTGAGCGCCATCGGCAGCAGCAAATACCAGCCAGGTCGTCCTGTATCATGCAACCTCCGCCAACCTGCTGCGAGCATAGGTATGAGAACGGCCAGTTGAAAAACAGAGGACATGACGCGAGATCCTTGCCCAGTTTCTGGGTTGGTCCCGAATATGATAGTATCCAGCACAGCTAAAGCGGCACTTACGAGAACCACAAACAAGAAGAACCACCAGTATTCTGAGCGTAAAGCCCGACCGGAGAACTGGAAGTATTTCGAGAAACACGTTTTAACTGCTTCCACAAACCCCATTTTCAACCCTTTCTAAGTTTCTGTGCGGCCTCAGAACGCCTCGCCACCTAATAGAACAGACTTGCCCTTCTGGGTTTTCCCACCTTCCTTTTGTGTTTGAACGCCAAAAAACTATCCTATGAAAAGGTAGCGAAGTTTGCGCGCGGAAAAAATATTGATTTATTAAAAATAAGATTCAAACATGCGAATTTGACGCAACTTTATTTTACCTCCGTTGTTGTCGCTGTCGCCCGATTTGTCGGGCCCTTCCGACTGCTGGAGTGAGTGCTGGCGGTCGGAAGGCTGTTTGCAATGACCGAGCGTTGGGAGGACGCGATGCTTAGACTTAGTGTAATCGCCCTCCCTCCGGAATTCGCTCGAGCTTTTGCCAGTGTCGTCAATCAGCTTTCACACGTTAATGTTGGCCCCGACAGTCAACGAAATATCGTCCCGCCGACCAAGCCCATCGCGGCAAGTTTTGGGAAAGGTAGTCACAGGATCAAGGTATGTTCAATTAGCTGCACAGACGCGAGAGCTTCAAACAAGCGCATCCAATTTCACTAATTTCAAGGGAACCAGAGGGAGAAGAAAATGTCTAACAAGATGGTGATGATTGCAGGCGCGACATGTTTCGCACTGCTTGCAGCCTGCGACGATACGAGTACATCAAGCGCGTCCGCCGAACTCACGCCGGCTCAGCAGGCGTGTTTGCGAGATGTGGCCAACACGACGAACAATTCGCAAGTCGTGGTGCTCTCATCCGCCTTTAGCGAGGCGGGAACACAGGTCACAGTCGGCGTTGGCGAGGATCGTGCTCCTTGGAACTGCATTGCTTACAGTGATGGCGCGACAGCTGGTATCGAGTTCCTGGGCGACGAAGGCGCATTGTGACCAGTCTGCTGTGTAGCTGAAAACGGCTGCGCAGCACTGGCTTGATCTGCTGAGGCTCGACTTGGTTTGTAGAACCACCATCATCGTATTCGCGGTCCTGTACCTGTTGGCGTTGGTTGCATTCTTGACGGGCACGTTCGGCTGGTTGGGACAGGAACCAGACCCTTTGTCCGGAGTGTTCCTGCTGCCGTTGGGACTACCTTGGATACTTGTAGCGGACTTAATTTCGGAGTCCGCCAAGCCGTGGTTCGCGGCGATTGCACCGGTGCTCAACATTTTGGCGCTGGTTTTCATTTGCAGGTGGGCTCGCAGTTTACACCAGAAATGAAGGAAGAGCTCTGTCTCACCAAAAGGGAGGAAAACATGGGAAAAGTGATCTTGGGAATTGTGATCGGGCTCGTCCTCGGCGTGGTTGGGGCGATGACCTTGGGTGGCGGGGCCGCGGTAGGTGTCGGCGTTGCGACAGGCTTGTCCGCCGGTGTCTGCTCCACATTGAAAGGAGCACAAGCCGAAAACCTGATCACCGCCGAGCAAGCGGACCAGATCCTGAATCGCGTGAATTCCGAGATGGCGTCAACGCAAGGAATTGAAACGACGGGCGAGATCGTCGGCAGCGCGCAGGCATGCGATGAATTTCTGTCAAAGTTACGAGAAGCGAAGCGAGGTTTCGCTTTGTAAGGAACAAACCTCTAAGGACAAGCCAACAGGGAACCATCTGATGAAACTCGTTTTACTCAAGCTCCTCACACCCATGTTCGCAATCGCGGGCACAGCTGCTTTTGCAATGTCAGAAGCTGACGACGCTTGTATCGACCATTTGCGGCAGGTTGGTGGACCAGACGGTCAATCAGGTACGATTGAAAGCTCTCAGTTCTCGGAAGCTGGTACGCTCGTAATGCTGCGAGACGCAGGCGGAACACTTTGGCAGTGCATCGCGTACAAGGATGGCAGCATTGGAGAGATGTCGGTTGTCGAGGCGATGGATGATGGCGGTGGAGCCATGGCAGGTGCCGCCGGTTCTACCGGTAGCCAACGTGTCAAATTCGATGCTGGTTCCACTGGCGCAGAACTCGTTGGTGAACTTGCACCCGGAGCATCCCAGCAATACGTTCTGGGTGCGAAAAACGAGCAGTTTCTTTACGTCCGCGTTGCTCCGCGAAATGGCTCCTTGGACTACGTTATTCGTAACCCTGATGATTCTGAACTGTTGGGACTGATGTCAGCGGACAAAGAGTATCGAGGACAGCTTTGGCAATCCGGAGATCATGTTGTGGAGGTTATCAATCGCAGCAACTCTTCCGTCGACTACAATGTAATTTTCGGAATTGAATAGGTGATCAACCAGAAACACTGAAGCGTATTCCCGAAAGAGCTAGGAAAAACAGATGAAACCCAAGGTCCTATTGGTGATCGGCACGGCGTGTATTACAGCGCTTGCAGCATGCGACGACAGTGTTGGATCAGTGGATGCAAGTGCACCAACTGTGGGCAGCTCTAGCGATCTTTCGTCATTTGAAGGGGCAAGAGCGGGCCAAGCTGAAGTGGGCATCCAAAGTCTCGGATTTGAACTCATCCGCAGCGAAGGGCTGACCTCGTACTGGTTTAACAAAGATACTGGTGCATGTGCTCGGATCACGACATCTGAGGGAAGGTACTCAGATGTAACTATGCTGCCATCAGGTGACTGCTGACACATTTTTCATCAATCAAACATCTGCAAAAGGGAGCTTCAGTTTGCATTTCGACTTGGCACATGCGGCGGTTACCATCGTCGCTCTAATTGTAACAAACCTGGCCTTGAAATCGGCCGGCGTGATAAACGAAGAAAACAAACACCAATTGAACTGGAAAGTATTTCTGGCCTACTTCGTGGTCGTCTTTATCATCAATCTGGTGTGGCCGATTTAAAGCTTCAGGTCGGAAAGTCTATCGCGCACTTGATACGGCTGCTGAGAATGAGCCGCTCCAATAGATTACCAAGTGGGAAGAGTTTGAGCATATAGCGCTTAAGAATAGAAAGGAACTGGCATGCGGTTTTTGACGTCCCTCATATTCATTGGTGTTCTCGCAACCGCTGCGAATTCTGACGTAACCAGCAGAAACGGCGGTCCAAGCAACAGTCAAATGCTATCAAAGGGCGGCGACGGAGGTGTTGATGGCGTCGCTTTCTTTCGCCCAGTCTTAAGCGGAGTATTGTATCGCTCTGGTTTCAAAGGCGGCGACAAGGACCGAACGGGCCTGAGTGAAGGACAACGCGAAACTTTGTGCGGTGAAGGGTTTTCCACCGGGTTTTACGCCGACTTTGGCAAAAACACTGAGTACGGTCGCACCAGTTGTGGAAACGGATCCTTTGACTATCAAAGTGCCAGATCCTCCCGACCCGGTGCTGTCATGGCGTCCATACACGAGGTGATTGAAAACCCTGGAAAGGGCCCTGTCCTTGTACACTGCATGTGGGGCGTTCATTCCTCGGGTGCATTGTCGGCAATGGCGCTCGTTCAGTTTTGCGGTTGGACGGAAGAAAGGGCCAAGGACTATTGGAATGATGCCCGAAACGGGGCGCCTTGTTCAGGCGGGTGCGACAAGTGGATTGACACAAAGTTCTCCAACTTCAGTGTCGACCCAAAGTTGAAAATCTCCACCGAACAACAGGCAGCGATTTGCCCTAAATGATACCGGGAGGACTATCTAAATGAAGTTCAATCTTCTGGGGTCACTGGCTTTCATTGCACCCACTGCCTTGTGGGCGAGCGACGATGTCCTCGGTGAAGCCACGACATTTGAGAGTCCCAACGGCGTTACGGAACGCTGCATTCGGATCGAAAAAGTTCCAACGGGCGCGTATCAAAAAAGCGATCTTGAGGAAGAGACAGCCTATTGCGAGATCGATTTCTATGCGTCCGAAATTGCCATTTGTCCAAAAACCTGGAGCACCAGCCCAGCAATGGCCGTCTACGATATTTCGGAAGGACCCTACGTGGGGAAGCGCTCTGAGTTCGAGAGAAACGCTTGCAAGGAGGGGAAGGCAGCAAAAGATCTGGCCAAGGACAGGGTGGCCAAATTCAAATCCACTATGAACCAAAAGGGCACCAGTGGAACCTTTTCCACCTCGTCGCTGCTTTACTATCATTTCTCCAGATATTTCGACACGACTGTAAAAGTTCCAGTCGCCGTTTGGCGAAGCATGGACGCCCAGGCGCATTTTTCCGAGGTTGCAGAGCCTGGCCTTGCGATTTCTGGTGGCTCTCATGGCGGGCGCATGAACCATGAAGGCTGGCGGGTCTTTGCAGCTGCGGACGCCGATCCGAACTCATACCAACCGACCGATGATCTATTCACCGCAGATCGAACGCAGATTTACGGTGTACTGCTTGATAGTCCTGGGCATCGATACGGTTCGGAAATCAACGGCACTCGCAAGTCTGGTTGGGGGAAAGGTCAGAACCGCGATTTCCAGGAAACTCCCGCTTTTTTAGCTTTGCGTTATTCTAAACCATTGTCAGAGGCAATTGCGGAGGGCGTCAGAGAAGGTCGAAGAGACCGGATGATCAACAAGGATCTCGGTCCCGATGTCAGCGACCAACAGATGGCATTTTGGATGCAAGAACTTACCGAGATTGTTCTCCTCGATTTCATCTTTAGCCAGCAGGACCGTGTGGGAAACATAGACTTCACACCCTATTGGTATTGGGTCGAAGACGGAAAACTGAAGCATAAGAAAGCCAAGCACCATGAGCCAAACAACGGAGACGTTCCCGCCGACGCATTATTGATCCGTCGCAGCAATCTAAACGACAACGATGCTGGCGGGCGTATCGAGTATGCCAACTTCGCAAAATCTACTCAAATGCTGGAGAAAATGCGGCACTTCTCACCAAGTACGTATCGGCACTTGGTTGCATTGAATAGTGACCTTCAAACCCAAGGCCCGGTCTATGACTGGCTATCGCAAAGCTTTGGGTTGTCAGACAGTCAGATTGCACAAGTTGTCAAAAATACTGCGCTGGCAACGTCCATCCTCCAGAGCAATTGTTCAAATGGCGATTTGATGTTCGACTTGGATCCTGTCGCATTCTTTTTGAGAAACAACACCGAGGTAGAGGCTGTGGACTGTAATGACCCGTAGTTGTTCTGCCCTTATTGCGGCCTTCACTTGGACCGCTCTGCTCGCCTGCAAAGCGGCGGCATTGGACGTTATCGTCATATCGGATCTGAACGGAAGCTATGGTTCGGTAAGATACGACGCCCGCGTCGACAAAGCGATTGAGCGCATAATCGAGATTGATCCAGATCTGGTTATTTCGACCGGAGATATGGTTGCGGGACAGCGCATTCCCAACTTGTCCGACAAACAGGTCAGGGATATGTGGAAGGCGTTTCACCAGGCCGTATCAGATCCTTTGGAGGCTGCCGGCATTCCATTTGCGGTCACGCCAGGAAACCATGATGCCTCTGCGTACCGTGGGTTCGAGCGTGAAAGAAAAATATACGCAGAGGAATGGACACCGAGAAAACCAGACGTCGATTTCCTGGTCTCAGATGACTACCCGTTCTTCTATGCGTTTGAGATGCAGGGCATCACGTTCGCGTCACTGGATGCTACGACCCTAGGGCCCCTATCCGGTGACCAGCAGGACCGCCTACAGGAACTGGGTGCAGACGGAGACCCGATTGTCACTTTCAGTCACCTCCCACTTTGGCCGTTCGCGATCCAGCGTGAACGCGAAATCATCGGTGACCCAACACTTGAAAAAATTTACCTGGAAAGCGGTGTCGTTCTGCATCTGTCAGGCCACCATCATGCCTTCTACCCAGGCTGGAAAGACGGTGTGGCTTATGTTTCCCAAGCTTGTTTGGGAGGTGGCCCGCGACGGCTTATTGGCGATAGCGCCAGATCACCTCACAGCTTCACTCATGTTAAGTTCCAGCCGAACGGCGAGTTTGGGATAGCAGTATATCGAGGGCCTGATTTCAAAAGGTCGGTCAACTTCAAGTCGCTTCCGAAAGAGATCAGATCCCCGAATGCGGTGTTGAAACGATTAGACCTTGTGAAATGACTAGAGGTTGAGTTTCAGCTCAACTTTTTCAGGGACCAGATCGTTTATCATCTCTTCTATCCGGGCTTCTGAAAGTCCACCCGAGGTGATGAAAAGCAATGAAACGCGAGATTTGCCCGGAACGTGATGTTTTCTGACCAGCTTCCAGCGAGCGTCTGCGGCCATAGCTTCAATGGCTCCGCTGACTTTCAATGATTGCTCTTCGTCTGAAGCCTTGAGCGAAATTTCCACGCCCTTGTTTCGCCCACCGAGCCAAATGAAACACCAACACACAACCGCCACCAATGTGGCCATCAAGGGCAAGCCCAGCCCTACCGCCAGCCCAAGCACGGTCACTATAATCATTTCCACCGTGTCGACCGGGTCATCCATATTTGATCGGAACCTTAACAGAGCTCCTATTCCAAAGATCACGAACCCGATCATTGATCCGTGCTGTACAACCAGAAAGCCAACCGCCATGCCGACAAGCGCGTATAGAAAGAACAGTCGCGGCATGACGATATCGCGGACACTCCTGCGGGCTCTCCGCCTCACAGGGTGATAAACGATCAGTCCAGTCAAAATGACAGTGACGATGACGTCGAGAGTAAAAAAATACAGTTCCTGTCTGCCGCGAAACTGCGTCCAACGTCGCTCGATAAGTATTTCCGACTCTGAAGTGCCGGCCAACATGGTTGCGGGGTCCACTTGTGACACCGCAACGCCTGGCAACAGTACTATTAATAGCACGGCCAGGAGTGGGAAAGTCTTGTTCAACTTAACTTCCTTCCTGCTTACTCTAGCAGATTGCCTTCCGACAAAGGCACATCTTGTCCAATTCAATCGCAACAGGCGGGATCAGGTAAAGAGATTACCGTGCATTCTTCGGACATCGCATCCGGACTGTGATACTAACGCTGACACGGGGATGTGGTCCAAGCGCGAGAGAATCCAATGACAGAAAACAGAGTGTTTTCGTCAAAAGCTGAAATTTCACGGTGTTTCTGCAAACTTAGGCGACTGGCTTTTGCGGCCAGCTTGGTTGCGGCAGCCTTCGTGCCTTGGTCCGATTTTGCCTACGCCGAAAGTGCTGGTTTGGTTCTGGTCGATAAATTCAAGGTGGCAGACAAATCAGAGGGATTTTCAGAGCCTTCCGGTTTGGCAATGTCTAACGCTGAAGGCTTCTTGTGGTCTGTAAGTGATGCCGAACCTAAACTGCACCTACTCGGAGCCGACGGGGTATTAGGAAACTCTTTCAAGTTGTCAGCATTGGCAGGATCAGATTTGGAGGGTGTTGCACCTCGAAAAGATGGGTCTGTTTTGGTGCTTCAAGAAACTGACCGATCAATCCTAGTCGTTCACCCAACTGACCCCATTCAACTGACGACAATACCTCTCGCATCTCTTAAAGGTTACCCGACCGCCGCTGCATTACTCGTCGGCAACCCTTTGAACAAGGGACCCGAAGGCATCGCCGTTGACCCGGAATCCGGGCGGGTCTTCGTTGGAATTGAGGGACAACCAAGGTTGTTAATGATGTTATCGCCAGAGCTAGACGAAATTATTGAGATCATTCCTTTAGCCCGCGATGCAGGTTTTATCTCCGAGCATGTAGATGATGATGAACTAGATTTGAGCGGCCTAGCATGGTCCCGGTCCTCGCGTTCTCTTTGGATTGTGAGTGACAAAGGCCGTCAGATCTTCATCTACAATCCAGAATCCAAGTCCGTAAAGTCTATCAGTTTGACGTTCACAGAAGATGGCAAACAAAAAGAAGTTAAACATCCCGAAGGTATCGCTCTCGATGAGACCAAAGGGCTTCTCTACATCCTGACAGACGACGCCAAGAAATCGCGGCTTTATGTTTTTAATATCCCCAAATTTTAGTCGCTAGAGAATGACGCTCACATTGCCACGATAGCTTCCGCAAGTTGTTGCAGCTAGCTTACCACTCCTCTTCGTTGGTCCGCCCTAATCAGAACCGAACACTTAAGTTTGCACCGAGGCCATGCTCTTGGCCGTTGGAACGAACTGAATAGCCATATCCTGCCGTTAGTCTGGCCAGATCAGAGATCTGATACCCTAGCCCCAGACCAAGCACGAAGCCATTGGCGCCTCGGTTTTGTCCGACTTGCGTGAATGTCCCAAATATCGGGCTCGTGACAGTGATTTCGTGCTCACTGTCCTTGTTGGCAAAAAAATCATACTCGTAACGAGCAAAGGCCATTGGGGTTAGCACGCCATTCTCTGTCAAGAAATCCCGCTGGTAGTCAATTCCAATAGAAGCGACCAGCGATTCTGCGTTCGCTTTTTCAATCGAGTAATTGAAATCACCACCGCCAGTCTCTGTGCCTGAACCTTGTTGAATACGCCCGTAGTTCAATCCAAAAACCGTAGAAACCCTTGCACCGCTGTCCAGGTTAAACAACTTCCGTGCCTGGATACCGGCGTGGATTCCCTCTTGGTCCAAATCCGATTTAGCCTCACCTCCCGTAAAGCCATCAACAGAAGGGTTATTTCGCTTGGCATCAGTTTCACCGAACATGTAACCGATCAGTCCGGAGAACTCCCAAGTTCCGGTTGTTGTACGCCCATAGACGCCCACATGATAGCTGTCGGTCGAAAAGTCCTGATCGACTTGATCGTGTTCATCCATGGAGGATGTCCCAAAACCTGCGTACACGCCGGCCACAACTCTATCGGTGCTTGCGACATCCGCTCCGACCAAAATGGTGCCCAGCGAATAGTCGAATGTCCCAATGAGCAGCCTCATCTGACTGGTCCAAGTTGATTGTTAGTGCATCATCGGCCTGTGATCCATCGGGATGATGGTTTCGGGCGCTGGCGGGCGGTAACCCAGAGCACTGTGGGGGCGTTTTGTGTTGTAATGTCTCCTCCATTGCTCGATCAGAATTTGAGCTTCGCGCAGGCTGTAGAAGATTTCACCGTTGAGCAGTTCGTCCCTGAACCGGCCATTGAAGCTTTCACAGTATCCGTTCTCCCACGGGCTGCCAGGTTCGATGTAAGCCGTTTGGGCGCCGACGGCGGTGATCCAGTCTCGGACAGCCTGGGCGACAAATTCCGGCCCATTGTCTGAACGTATGAAACGGGGTGCTCCTCGAAGTATGAACAGATCCGTCAGGGCATCGATCACGTCGACCGAGTTCAGCTTCCGTTCGACCCTGATAGCCAAACATTCCCGACTGTACTCATCAAGGATATTCAGCGTCCGGAAAGCTTTGCCATCGTCAGTTCGACAATGAACGAAGTCATAGCTCCATACATGATTGCGAAACTCCGGCCTCAGCCGAACACACGACCCATCGTTCAGCCAGAGCCGTCCTTTCTTCGGTTGTTTCACTGGCACTTTCAGCCCCTCTCGTCGCCAAACCGAAGCAGAGCGGTTGGTCAAGCAGCGCATTGGTCAGGATATTTTCAGAAATCGATTGATCTCTTATTGGCAGGGTCGCTGCCCGATTTCGGACATTTCTGACACTGAACTCCTTAGAGCCTCACACATTAAGCCGTGGAAAGACTGCGAAACTGATGCTGAGCGGTTGGACCTCCACAACGGAATTTTGCTGTCAGCACTATGGGACGCAGCATTCGACAAGGGTCTGGTGACTTTCAAGGACGACGGGACACCTTGGTTTTCGAGTAAACTGTCCGCGCCGGCAATGAGCTCGTTGTCCGGACATTCCAAGCGGATCTCTGGTCTAACTGCTGGGCACAAGGAGAACCTGATCTGGCATCGCGATCAGGTGTTCAATCCTTGAGAAACTGAAGTCTATCCTTTGGCACCCGCATAAGGCGATTTAATTTCTATCCTCTGCACTAATATCGCGAAACAGTGAAAACTTATGGGCAAATCGTGCAAACTTATGGGGTGCGTGAAGGTTTGTGCGCGTCCCTACACCTGATCAGAAATCCAAATTTTCTACACTCAAAGCGTTTTTCTGGATGAACTCTCGACGAGGTTCCACGACGTCACCCATCAGTTTTGTGAACAGATCATCGGCTTCAACCATGTCATCCACGCGCACTTGCAGCAGCGTGCGCGCATCCGGATCCAGTGTGGTTTCCCACAACTGATCAGGGTTCATCTCACCCAGGCCTTTATAGCGCTGCAGGGACAAGCCTTTTTCACCCTCTTCCAGAATGGCGCGCAACAAGTCCAGTGGGCCGTGGATCATCTGGCTGCGATCACGACGAACCAAGGTGGCCGGGGAATTATAGATTTCTTGCAGGCTCTGCGTAAAACTCCCGGTCTTGCGCGCCTCGCCCGAACGCAGCATCGGGCCGTCCAGCGTGCGAACCTCTTCGACACCGCGTAGAATACGGGCCAGTCGGATGCCGTGATCCTGTGTGATCCGACCCTGCCAACCGCGTTCGTATTCCAAAGCGATCAGGTCCAGCCGAGCGGCGACTTTGTCAGCCACGCCTTGCAGGTCGGCATCAACGGCGCCGGGCACAAAGGCCCCTGCGACGGCGGCCTGTTCCAGAATGTGTCGCGGGTAATGCGTCGGAAACGCATCGAGGACACGTTTCAGCTGACGCGCCTCGTCGACAACGCGGGTCAGGTCCTGTCCGATAATTTCTTCGCCCGAACCGAGTTTCAGAACCGCACCCTCGACGCCCTGATTGATCAGGTAGTCATCCAGAGCGGCCTGGTCTTTCAGGTACACCTCTGACTTGCCACGGGAGACCTTATAGAGTGGCGGCTGAGCGATGTAGAGGTATCCACCCTCGATCAGTTCCGGCATCTGACGGTAGAAGAAAGTCAGCAGCAATGTCCGGATATGTGCGCCGTCCACATCCGCATCGGTCATGATGACGATCTTGTGGTAGCGCAGCTTTTCGATGTTGAATTCATCGCGGCCAATACCAGTGCCCAGCGCCATGACGAGGTTGCCGATTTCCTGCGACGACAGCATCCGGTCAAACCTTGCGCGCTCGACGTTCAATATTTTCCCGCGCAGCGGCAGAACCGCCTGGGTCAGCCTGTCCCGGCCGGTTTGGGCAGACCCGCCGGCCGAGTCCCCCTCGACCAGGAAGACTTCGGTCTTGGATGGGTCCTTCTCGGAGCAGTCTTTCAACTTGCCAGCCAGATAGTTCACATCCATCGCGGTCTTGCGCCGGGTCAGTTCGCGCGCCTTGCGTGCAGCCTCACGGGCCAAAGCGGCCTCGATGATCTTGCCAACGATGCTCTTGGCTTCTGTGGGGTTCTCTTCGAACCACTCGGCCAGTTTTTCATTCATCAGACCTTCGACCGCCGGACGGACTTCGGACGAAACCAGCTTGTCCTTGGTCTGCGATGAGAATTTCGGGTCCGGCACTTTCACCGACAGCACGCAGGTCAGACCTTCGCGCGCGTCGTCACCCGTAAAGCTGACCTTTTCTCTCTTCGCAATCCCGCTGGACTGCGCGTAGTTGTTGATCGTCCGGGTCAGCGCGCCGCGGAACCCAGCCACGTGGGCACCACCGTCTCGCTGCGGGATGTTGTTGGTAAAGGGCAGCACCGTCTCGTGGTAGCTGTCATTCCACCACATTGCGATCTCGACGCCGATATCGTCGCGCTCACCCTTGATATAGATCGGCTCGGGCATGGCCGGAGTTTTGGACCGGTCGAGATACTTGACGAATTCCTTTACGCCGCCTTCATAGAACAACTCGGTTTCAAGCCGTTCTGCCGGGCGTTCATCGATCAGGATGATACGCACGCCCGAATTCAGGAAGGCGAGTTCGCGCAGACGCTTTTCCAGAGTTTCGAACGAGTATTCGAGGTTCGAAAACGTGTTGGTTGACGCCAGAAACCGAACTTCGGTCCCTGTGCGATCGCCACACTCACCGACGACCTTCAGGTGCTCTACTGTTTCTCCACCCTCAAAGCGTGCCACGTGCTCTTTGCCCGCGCGCCAGATGCGCAGCTCCAGCCAATCTGACAGCGCGTTTACCACCGAAACACCCACACCGTGCAAACCGCCAGACACTTTGTAGGAATTGCTGTCGAACTTACCGCCCGCATGCAGCTGGGTCATGATAACCTCGGCTGCCGACACGCCCTCTTCCGGGTGAATATCCACGGGAATCCCACGTCCGTTGTCACTGACCGAAACGCTGGAATCCGCGTGAATTTTCACGGTCACATGGTCGGCGTGACCCGCCAGGGCTTCGTCAATCCCGTTGTCGACAACCTCATACACCATGTGGTGCAAACCCGAGCCATCATCCGTGTCCCCGATATACATGCCGGGGCGTTTGCGAACGGCCTCTAAACCCTTGAGAACTTTGATGGAATCTGCGCCGTATTCTTGGGGAGCCTGTGCGTCTTCGGACATTCAGTCAGTACCTATATTATTTTGGTACCTTATACGTTTTCTGGTGGGGATTGTCACGCGATCCCCCAATATTTTGTGTATGCTGGGGTCGTTTTCTGCGCATCCGAATCCACCTCATAACTGGTCGATGTCAGAAGCGATATCCGCCGCGATCTCCAGCGCATCGACATCCTTGCGTTCAGCCGACAATCGAAGCCCCAGAATATCCGACTGATACCGCGCCGCCAGCCGATCCGGGTCATGTTGGGGCCGGATTTCACCGGCAGTCTGGGCGCTGCGGAACAGGTCGGCGAAACACGCTTTCATGTCCGCCATGTGACGCGCGGCCTGATCCGCAAGCGCATGATCCTTCGCCTGCAACTCGGCATATGTCTTTGCCAACATGCAGGCCTTTGCTGGATTCTCGACCGCTTCGATGACCAAACGTGGTTGCGCCTTAAGCGCTGCCTTCGGCCCCAATCTGTCGGCAAGGGCCTTCAGGCGCGCCACACCTTCTTGCGTGTAGCTTTGCAGCGTCAACGCATAGAGCGCATCCTTCGACCCGAATGCGGCGTAAAAGCTTCCGGGTTTCAGCTTCAATTCCCGTTCCAGGTCCTTCAGCGACGTTCCAGCCCAGCCCTGACGCCAGAAGATGTCACGGGCCTTCGCGATCAACGCGTCACGATCATATGCGGGTTTGCGGGGCATCGGCATCACCAATTCTTGAACGTTCGCTCAAATATATACTTGAGTGATCACTCAAAAAACCCTAAATATCACCCATCGCGCCAGAAACAGGAGTTCCGACATGGCCAATTTCCCGTCTCATGACCTCGAATCCGCACCCGAAGCATCCAAACCTCTGCTGGAAAAGTCTCAGGCCGCCTTTGGCCGTTTGCCGGGCCTGCATAAGGTGATGGCAGAAAGCCCCCAGCACCTTGAAGGCTATCAAGTTCTGCACAGCCTGTTCTTGCAGACCGATTTCGACAACGATGAAAAGACCGTTGTCTGGCAGACGATCAACGTGGCGAACGAATGCCATTATTGTGTGCCCGCGCACACCGGCATCGCAAAGATGATGAAGGTATCAGACGAAATCTCCGAGGCACTGCGCAATGAAACTCCACTGCCTTCCGCCAAGCTCGAAGCACTGCGCACCTTCACCCTGCATGTGATGGAAACCCGCGGCAACCCGACCGAGGAACAGCTTCAGGCGTTCTTTGATGCCGGCTACTCGCACCGTGCGGTTCTGGACGTGGTGCTGGGTCTGGCACAGAAAACCATGTCGAACTACGTCAACCACATGGCCAAAACGCCAGTCGATGAAGTCATGCGCGGCTTCCTGTGGGAGCGTAAAGTCAACGAACCGGCCTAAGTCGCGACCACCGAGCCCTCATCGCCTTCGGTAACGATCAGCGACTGGGCCCGGTCACCCAACTCCACAAACAGTTCAGGCCCGGTGCCCGTCATCCAGGCCTGAGCGCCCAGCGCACATATCTCGTCATACAGGGCTGAACGCCGATCCGCATCCAGATGGGCGGCCACCTCATCCAGCAAGACAATCGGTGGCGCGCCCACCATTTCGGCCAATGCACGTGCGTTCGACAGGATCAGAGAAACCAACAGTGCCTTCTGCTCACCGGTCGAGCAATCCTTGGCCGGAACGCCCTTGGCAGCAAAAACGCCGTAGAGATCCGACCGATGCGGCCCGACCAAAGTCCGGCCCGCTGCCAAATCTCTGAATCGGCTTTCATTCAAAGCCTCGCGCAAATCCTCAACCGTTTCGGGCATCGCGCCGTCGGTCTGCACCAATTCCAACTCGGCAGACGGGAAAGCCGTTTCCGCCTGATCCTGCGCCACCCGCAGATGGCTCAACGCCGCCAATCGCGCTGCGTGGATGCGATGCCCCATCACGGCCAACTGGCCCTCAAGCGCGGCATACCAATGCGCGTCACGCACCTGCTCTTTCAGCAAACGGTTACGTTCGCGCATCGCTTTTTCGTAGGTCAGCGCGGCCTCTGCGTGAGACGGATCAAAGCTGAGCGCAATGCGATCAAGAAACCGGCGCCGGCCTTCTGCCCCTTCAATCCAAAGTCGGTCCATGGATGGGACCAGCCAAACCACCCTCGCAAGTTTGCCCAGATCAATCTGGGAGGCGGTCTTTCCATCAATCCTTACCTGCCGTGCTGCACCGCCCTCAGACCAGGTTTCGATTTCGAAATTCTGCCCCTGCGACTGCAACAGCCCGGACAGTTTCCAGCCCAGCACCTCGGGCCGTCGCGTCATCTCGGCTGCACTCGCCCTCCGCATTCCTCGACCGGGCGAAAACAAGGATACCGCTTCCAGAATATTGGTCTTGCCCGCCCCGTTCGGTCCGTGAATGGCCACTGGCCGCCCGTCCAGAGACAACCGCACCAGCTTGTGAGACCGAAAATGCGAGACCGTAAGCTCGGTCAGGGCCAGTGCCATGACCCCTCCCTTCTTCTGTTCAAGAATACCTCCACCGGAGGCGTCGCGCGTCCGCGCGATCAGACGCGCATCGGCATGACAACATAAACTGCGCTCTGATCATTACCTTCGCGCATCAGGGTCGGATCGCCAGCTGAATTGAACATGAACACCGCATTCTCTCGATCCACCTGAGACGCAATCTCCAGCAGATACTTTGCGTTGAACCCAATCTCCAACCTTTCGTCACCGTACGCGACAGCCAGTTCTTCCTCGGCCGCGCCACTATCCGGTGCGTTCACCGACAGAACCAGTCTGTCGCCATCCAATTGTAGCTTTACCGCGCGCGAGCGTTCGGAAGACACAGTCGCCACCCGGTCCACGGCCTGCGCAAATTCAGCAGCATCCACTTCCAGCTTGCGGGTGTTCCCTTGTGGAATAACGCGCATATAGTCGGGGAAGGTGCCGTCGATGACCTTCGAGGTCAGCGTGATATCCGGCGTGGCGAAGCGCACTTTGGTTTCACTGACCGAAACGGCGATATCCATTTCATCGTCATCCAGCAGCTTGCGAAGCTCGCCCACGGTTTTTCTGGGAACAATAACGCCTGGCATATCCGTCGCACCGTCAGGCAGATCGGCATCGATCCGAGCGAGACGGTGACCATCGGTGGCCACGCAGCGCAGCACTTTACCACCTTCGGATCCGTCGGACACGTGCATGTAGACACCGTTCAGATAATACCGTGTCTCTTCTGTTGAAATTGCGAATTTCGACTTGTCGAACAACCGACGCAGCAGGGCCGCAGATGCGGTGAAATTCGATTGATACTCCGAGGACGCCATGACCGGAAAATCCTCTTTCGGCAGTGTCGCCAGCGAGAAATTCGACCGCCCGGCCTCAACCGTCAGACGTCCTGCTGCACTGTCCGCGGTCAGCGTGACCAACGCACCGTCGGGCAGTTTGCGCACGATCTCATGCAGGGTCGTTGCCGCAACTGTCGTGGCTCCTGCCTTTTCGACCTGTGCCGGGGCCTTGTCGACCACTTCGATATCCAGATCGGTCGCCCGAAACAGCGCCTGATCGCCTTCAGCTTCGATCAGCACATTGGCAAGTATGGGAATGGTATTGCGACGTTCCACAACGGATTGGGCCTGTGAAACGGCCTTAAGAAGGGTGCCGCGTTCGATGCTGATCTTCATACCCTCAGTTCCTCTGACTTGCGTACCGACATGGGCGGGACTGGCACGTTAGCGGTTCCACCCTGAGGCACAAGGATTTTTTACGGATTTCTGGGTCGGAATGTCCCAAGCGTCAAGGGCAGCGTGCCCGACAGGCATCAGTTCTGATCCAACCGTGGATTAATGCGCACAAGAAACGCCCCGGGCCCGAGGATCCGGGGCGGTTTCTTGCATTGCAGGCGCGGATCAGGCTTCTAGCGACCGGCGCAGCATTTCCACATCTTCAGCGATCTGACCATCGGTCAGCTTCAGCTCTTCAATGCGCTTGACGCCGTGCATGACCGTCGTGTGATCGCGCCCGCCAAAACGGCGGCCAATCTCGGGCAGGGACCGGCTGGTCAACTGTTTGCACAGATACATAGCCACCTGACGCGGACGCGCGTAAGAACGCAGGCGCTTTGGGCCGATGATGTCGGAGAGGCGAATGTTGTAGTATTCAGACACCTTCCGCTGAATCTCTTCGACGGTGATCTTGCGCTCGGAGGCACGCAATACATCCGCCAGACAATCCTGGGTCAGTTCCATGTCGATCTCGCGGCCAACCAGTGACGCGAAAGCGAACAGACGGGTCAACGCGCCTTCGAGCACGCGCACATTGGTCGAGATACGATGGGCCAGGAACTCCAGAACACCGTCGGCAATAGCCAGGTCAGGATAGGATGAGCTGTATTGCTGCACCTTGTTTTGCAGAATGCCCAGGCGCAGTTCATAATCGGTCGGGTGCAGGTCGACCACCAGACCACATTGCAGACGGGATTTTACCCGATCTTCCAGATCCTTGATCTCACCCGGGGCGCGATCGGCCGAGATGATGATCTGCTTGTTCTGATCTACCAGCGCGTTGAATGTATGGAAAAACTCTTCCTGAGTGGAATCCTTGCCAGCGATGAACTGCACGTCGTCAACCATCAATACGTCAACCGAACGGAACAGGTGTTTGAAGTCCATCATCCGACGCTCGCGCAGGGCCTGCACGAACCGGTACATGAACTGTTCCGCCGACAGGTAAAGAACGTTCAGTTCCGGGTGTTTGGTTTTCAACTCCCATGCAATGGCGTGCATCAGGTGGGTCTTACCCAGACCCACACCGCCGTACAAAACCAGCGGATTGAAGGTCACCGGCCCGCCCTCGGATACCCGACGCGCGGCTGCATGGGCCAGTTCATTGGGCTTGCCGACTACAAAACTGTCAAAGGTAAAACGAGAATCCAGCGGTGCGGCCTGTAGCGATTCCAAGGCGTCCTGCGCTGTGTCCTGGTTCGGCGCGGTGACAGGTGCAGGCTGTGCCTCAGGTGCTGCATTGGCTGCAGGCTTCGGGCGCATCGGCGAGTTTGCTGCCACGCGGAAATCCAGACGCCGCACAGTTTCACCTGCGGTATTCAGTTCGTACAGAATGAGGTCCGCGAAATTCTGGCTGACGTAATTGCCCATAAAATTGGTCGGCACGGAGAAAACCGCCACGCCATCCTGAAGCTCTTTAAATTCCAAAGGCTCGATCCAGGTCGTATAGTTGTTCCGACCGATGGCCTTCAGCAATTTGTTACGCAGTAGTCCCCATTTCTCTTGTGTCATTAAGCGCCTCACGCATCCCATTCTTATTGGCCTGTCAGCCTTATTCAGACGAAGCCGGTTTCCCGGTATTGTATTCACACGCGATAGGAATCCTGTCGTCAAACCAATTGGTTTGACGGGACTGTCCCGGAGTGCTCGGTAAACCCCAAATCTGGCGCTCAACAAAAATAGAGCGTCCCGAAAATCGGGTTGCACGTCGCAATCTCAATTTTTAGACAGGGCCAAGATCACCGGGTATAACCCGGAAACCACGGCAGATCGGCAGCCTGGCTTGCGCCAGTCGTCGACAATTGTCCCCAGATCGTTCTGATGCCCGTCAGTTCAATCGGGTAAACAGCCTGTCCCCCCAAGCGAGTGAATCGCTGACATCAGTGGTAGCAATTCGAAGCGGGGCGCGGCAACGAAACTCTGATATTGACTCGGGTCTTTGGCCGAAAGAATCTCTCGGTTTCGTGAAGGCGCGGTTTTCTGGCAACACGAAAAAAGGCGTCGCAATGTGCGACGCCTTTCAGAATAGTTCAGCTTTTCTGACGTGACGTAGGGTCACCCGAAAGCTTAACCCAGCGCTTTGACTCGCGAGGACAGACGCGACATTTTGCGGGCCGCAGTGTTCTTGTGGAAGACACCTTTGGTGACGCCACGCATCAACTCGGGCTGAGCCGCACGCAGGGCCGCGGTCGCCGCGTCCTTGTCGCCGGATGCGATCGCTTCTTCGACTTTCCGCAGATAGGTGCGGATGCGCGAACGACGTGCTTTGTTGATTGCGAAACGCTTTTCGTTCTGACGGGCGCGTTTCTTTGCCTGAGGCGAATTAGCCATGTGTCTCTGACCTTTTGTTCGGTACGGTTGTCTAGGGTTGCGCGCCACGGACATATCCGCACCGGATCAGAAATCACGAGTGTGAGTCGGGCCAAGCGGGCCGCACGCGCATGTATAGCGGCGCTCTTTACCCAAGTTTGGGGGGATTGCCAAGTTGATTCTTCACACCATGGCCGGAAAAAAGGGGCGGGCTCAAGCCTACCCGCCATAGAGGTCCAGCGCGTTACTTGTCGCGGAATTGCGCCGTGCGCTTTTCGAGGAACGCGGCCATACCCTCTTTCTGATCTTCGGTTGCGAACATCGAATGGAAGACACGACGCTCGAACAGCATACCTTCGCTCAGCGGAAGCTCGTAGCTGCGGTTCACCGCTTCTTTCGCGGCCATCGCGGTCAGCTGAGACTTCTCGGCAATTTTCTGCGCTGCGCTCACAGCTTCTTCGATGAGCTTCTTGGCCGGCACTACCCTGCTCACGAGACCTGCGCGTTCAGCTTCGTCCGCATCCATGAAACGCCCCGTCAGGTTCATGTCCATCGATTTGGATTTACCCACAAACCGCGTCAGACGCTGACTTCCACCCAAACCGGCAATGACGCCCAGATTGATCTCGGGCTGGCCAAACTTCGCGGTGTCCGCCGCGATGATGAAATCGCACAGCATGGCAAGTTCACATCCGCCGCCCAGCGCATAGCCTGCGACGGCCGCAATGATCGGCTTGCGAATCGCGGTCACACGATCATTCGCGTCGGCAAAAAGGTTGATGTTGTAGACGTCGACAAAACTCATCTCGGACATCTCCTTGATGTCCGCGCCGGCGGCAAAGGCCTTGTCCGAGCCGGTGATAACGATGCAGCGCACTTTGTCATTGCTGTCCGCATCTTCCAGCGCGGTGCAGAGCTCACCCAGCAACTGGGTGTTCAACGCGTTCAGCGCATCCGGTCGGTTGAGTTTGATAAGTGCGACGTGGTCTTCGATTTCGACGATGATCGTCTCAAAAGCCATGAGGAGAAAGCTTCCGGTTGTTCCGTTCAGGTACGATTCCTTACCACGCGAAAAACTTGGATCAAGCTATCTTTGGCATTGCGCACAATAGAAGGATGAGCGACCGGACTGGGTGATTCTCTTGATTGGCGCTCCGCACCCTTCGGTCCGGCAGGCCTCGCCCTCGCGGCCATAGACATCAAACTTGTGCTGAAAATATCCAAGTTCTCCATCGGCTTGGCGGAAATCCCGCAGCGAGGACCCACCGGCTTCTATGGCGTCCTGCAACACCTGCCGGATGATCGGAACAAGCGCCGCCACGCGGGATGCAGAAATCTGTCCGGCTTTGCGACGTGGCGACACTCGGCCGCGATAAAGAGCTTCACAAACATAGATATTGCCCAGACCGGCAACGATTCCCTGATCCAGCAGGGCGGATTTGACAGGAGTGTTCTTGCCTTTGAACGTATCGATCAGGTGTTGGTCGTGAAAATCGTTGCCCAAGGGTTCAGGCCCCAGAACCGATAGCAGCTTGTGATTTTCGGCGCTGGCGGTTTGCAACAGGTCCATCGCGCCAAACCGGCGCGGATCGTTGAAGGTGATGCGCGCGCCATTGGCCATATGAAAGACCACATGGTCATGTTTTTGCACGGCGGGATGGTCATGGACGAACTGCCCCAACGGGTCGCCCGACACCGTCATCCGCCCCGACATACCTAGGTGGATCAGCAACGTCTCACCGCTGCTAAGATCCGCCAGGATGTATTTCGACCGCCGCCGCAGCCGCTCCACCCGCTGTCCGGTCAACCGTTCGGCCATACGTTCGGGGAACGGCCAGCGCAGATCGGGGCGATTCACATCAGCCCGTTCGATCACGACCCCTTCCATCGCAGGACTCAGGCCGCGTCTTACTGTCTCGACCTCAGGTAATTCGGGCATTACAGGGCTCCTAATTCAAAGGGCCGCATTGTGCCCGCCTCTCTTGGCCCTATAACAGAGGCGAAATTCGACAAACGGCAAGGCAAATGTCCGACAACAGCGACAAGACCACTCATTTCGGTTTCGAAACCGTCCCCGAGGCCGAAAAGGCCGGGCACGTGCAGGGCGTTTTCAACTCGGTTGCCTCGAAATATGACGTGATGAACGATGTCATGTCGATGGGCATCCACCGGGTCTGGAAGGACGCGATGATGGACTGGCTGGCGCCCCGCCCCGGCCAGCGGCTTCTGGACGTGGCCGGCGGTACGGGCGACATCTCGTTCAGGTTCCTCAAACGCGCGGGCCACGGCCACGCCACGGTGCTGGATCTGACCGAGCCGATGCTGATCGAAGGGCGGCAACGTGCCGAAGCAGATCAGATGTCGGACAGCCTGAATTGGGTTGTGGGCGATGCCATGGCCCTGCCTTTCGAAGACAGTACATTCGATGTTTATACGATCTCGTTCGGCATTCGGAACGTCACCCGCCCGCAAGAAGCTTTGAACGAGGCTTACCGTGTGCTGAAACCCGGCGGCCGCCTGATGGTTCTGGAATTCAGCCAGTTGCCCAATGACGGGCTGCAAAAGCTCTATGATCTTTACAGCTTCAACGTCATACCACGCATGGGGAAACTGATCGCCAATGACTATGACAGCTATCAGTACCTGGTCGAATCGATCCGAAATTTCCCCGATCAGGAGACGTTCCTGAACATGGTTCGCACAGCAGGCTTTGAAAACGCCAAATACCGCAACCTGAGCATGGGTATCGCCGCGCTGCATTCAGGCTGGAAGATCTGACGCATGCGTGGTCCCCATAACATCATCCGCCTGATCCGCACAGGCGCCACGCTCGAGCGCACAGGCGCAATGAACGTGGTACTGGATGCGTTCGAAGCCCCGCGCGCCGTTCGTATCCTGGCCCACGCATTGGGCAAACCCTTTCAATGGCTTGGCTACAAGGGCGACCCCGGGATGCCGCCCGCCACGCGCGCCCTGACGGCGCTTGGCCCCGCCTATATAAAATTCGGTCAAGTGCTTTCGACCCGCCCTGACGTCGTTGGAAATGAACTGGCCGAGCAACTGCGCGTTCTGCAAGACAAGCTACCGCCTTTCTCCAAAGCCGACGCGATGGCCGAAGTCGAGAAAGAACTGGGTCAGCCCATCTCAGAAATGTTCAGCGAATTCAGCGAACCGATTGCTGCAGCATCTATTGCGCAGGTTCACAAGGCCAAGCTGACCAGCACGGGTGAAGATGTCGCGGTCAAAGTCCTGCGCCCGGGTATCGAACGTGCTTTCCGCAAGGATGTCGATGCGTTCTATTTTGCCGCCCGCATGGTGCAACTCTGCGCGCCTGGCGCGCGCCGTCTGCGCCCGATGGAAGTGATCGAGCATTTCGACGGTGTCGTACGCGGCGAACTGGACCTGCGCCTGGAAAGCGCCGCTGCGTCAGAATATGCCGCCAACACCAAAGACGACGCCGGCTTCTGGCTGCCGCCCGTTGTGTGGTCGCTGTCCGCGCGCCGCGTCATGACGCTCAGCTGGGCGGACGGGGTCGCGCTCGGTGACAATGATGCTCTGGATGCCGCAGGTCATAACCGCAATGATCTGGCCGAGCGTGTCCTGCGCCTGTTCCTTCTCCATGCTCTGCGCGACGGCTTTTTTCACGCCGACATGCACCAGGGCAACCTGAAGGTGGCCGCGAACGGAGATATCATAGCCTATGATTACGGCATCATGGGTCATATCGATGAATACACACGCCGGGTCTATGCCGAAATCCTGTTTGGCTTCATCCGCCGTGACTACAAACGCGTAGCCGAGGTGCATTTCGAAGCCGGCTATGTTCCCGCCAATCAGGACGTGGACGAGTTCGCCCGCGCTCTGCGGGCCGTGGGCGAGCCGATCTTCGGCATGGATGCCACGCATATTTCCATGGGGCGGTTGCTGAGCTATCTGTTCGAAGTAACCGAACGGTTCGGGATGGAAACACGAACCGAGTTGATTCTGCTTCAACGCACCATGGTTGTCGTCGAAGGCGTCGCGCGCTCACTCGACCCTCATATGAACATCTGGGAAGTTGCGCGCCCCGTAGTCGAAGACTACATCAAACAATCCATCGGCCCCCGGGCGGCCCTGCGGGATTTGGGAAAAACCGCGATGGTTCTGGCCCGCTTCGGCCCGCGTCTGCCGGCCCTGGTCGAAAACGCACTGATCGCGCAAACCCAGAAAGACGAACCGCAGACGCCCACCCTGTGGTCCATTGTTTTGCCTGCCACGATCGGAGCCGCGGCAGGTGCAGCGCTGGTATTGCTGATCAGCGCGCTCAACTAAAACCAACCCGCCTGCTTCATCTGGCCAAAAATATCCTCGGGGGGAATCGCGCCTTGCGCGATGGGGGGCAGACAGCCCCCCGGGCCACTTGCGGATCAAAGCCGTTCGATGGCGATGGCAATCCCCTGACCGCCCCCGATGCACATCGTGACCAGCCCTTTGGACCCTCCGGTACGTTCCAACTCATACAGCGCTTTTAGCGTGATGATCGCACCCGTGGCACCCACCGGATGACCCAACGCAATCGCACCGCCGTTGGGGTTCACCTTGTTCGCGTCCAATCCAAGTTCCTGATTCACGGCCAGAGCCTGCGCGGCGAAGGCTTCATTGCTTTCAATCACGTCGAAGTCTTCTGCTGACAAGCCCGTCTTCTTCAACAGGTTTTGCACTGCCGGAACAGGGCCAATGCCCATGACTTCCGGCCGCACTCCTGCATGCGCATACCCAATGACACGCGCCTTCGGTTTCAACCCAGCCTTTTCGACCGCATCCGCTGTCGCCAGCACCATCGCCGCCGCACCGTCATTGATGCCAGAGGCATTGCCGGCCGTCACACGCCCATCCTTTTTGAACACCGGGCGCAGCCCCGCCAGCGCTTCAGCGGTCGTCGCCTTTGGATGCTCGTCGACTTTAAAGTCGACCATGTCCCGTTTGACCTTGACCTGTATCGGTGTGATCTGACTTTCGAAGTATCCAGCCTCGATCGCCGCAGCCGCTCGTGTCTGGCTGGCCATGGCGAACGCATCCATCTGTTCGCGGCTGATCTGATGCTCATCCGCCACGTTTTCGGCCGTCACCCCCATATGTCCGGTGCCAAAGGGGCAGTTCAGCGCGCCCAGCATCATGTCCAGCGAGGTAACGTCGCCCATCTTCGCGCCCCAGCGCGCCTGCGGAACGATATAGGGGCTTCGTGACATGCTCTCTGCTCCGCCCGCTACCGCGAAGTCAGCATCGCCCAGCATCAGTGACTGCACGGCTGACACAATCGCCTGCGCGCCGGATCCGCACAGGCGGTTCACGTTCATGGCCGGTGTGCCGTTGGGAATGCCCGCCTGCATCGAGGCGACGCGCGACAGATACATGTCACGCGGTTCAGTATTGATCACGTGACCGAACACCACATGCCCGATTTGCGCCCCCTCAACCCCCGAGCGCTCAAGCGCCGCTTCGGTCGCGACAGTGGCCAGATCTATCGGCGCGGTTGAAGCCAGCGCACCACCAAAGGTGCCAATTGCGGTGCGGGCACCGTCGAGAATAACGATATCGCTCATGAGCTACTCCTCCTGAATTTCGCTGCATTATGCATGCGCAGAATGGTACTGTCGCCCCAGACGTCCCGTCACGGCGACAATTGACATTGCATTGCGCAGCACGCATGGATTCCGTCATGACGGAAGACACAGACGATATCCTGAACCTCCTGCCCGCCCGCTTGAAAGAGGCGCGACGGGCCAAGGGCCTTTCCCTGGAAGCGGTCGCCAATCTCAGCGGCGTGTCCCGGTCTATGGTCAGTCAGATCGAACGCGGAGAAAGCAGCCCTACGATCTCGACCTTGTGGAACCTGACGCGAGCGTTGCAGGTGGATTTCGCCGGTCTCTTGGAGGGCACAAAGGCCACTGACCAGATCGAGGTGCTCAGAAACCCCGAAGTGCCCAGCATCGACAATATGGGGCAGAACTGCCGAATTCGCATCCTGTCACCGCCAGAAGAGGCCGGAGGTCATGAAGTCTATGATATCGAATTCGACGAGGACGGGGCCCTGAACAGCCAACCCCACGCCCGCGGTGCCCGTGAACAGCTCACCGTGCTGGAAGGCGCGGTCAAAGTTACTTCAGGCAATGCAGTGACCGAGTTGAACCAGGGGGACACGGCCCGATATGCCGCCGACATTGCGCATTCCATCTGTGCCATAGGACCGGCCCGGGTATTCCTGATCGTAAAGAACGCCTGACATCCGCAAAATTCCGCCTTCACGGATATTTTTCCTTCATATTGAATTTCCCCTATTTGGGAATTTCATCCGCTATGTTAGATGTGCGACTCAGATGAACGGAGGTCGCAATGGCAGATGCATTCCTGTCCCATATCACGGACACACTCGCGCAGATCGAATCTGAGGGTCTTTACAAACGCGAACGAATGATCACCTCGCCTCAGGGCGGTGAGATCACTGTGGGCGGCAAGCAGGTGATCAACCTCTGTGCCAACAACTATCTGGGTCTGGCGGATCACCCGGCGCTGATCGAGGCCGCGACACAAGCGATGGGGCCCAAAGGGTTCGGCATGGCGTCGGTTCGGTTCATCTGTGGTACGCAAGACATTCACCGCGAACTGGAACAACGTCTTGCCAATTTCCTGAACAAGGACGACTCCATCCTTTTTGCCGCCTGTTTCGACGCCAATGGCGGGTTGTTTGAACCCCTTCTGGGACCAGAAGACGCCATCATTTCGGACAGCCTGAACCACGCCTCGATCATCGACGGCGTGCGGCTGTGCAAGGCCAAACGCTATCGCTATCTGAACAACGACATGAATGACCTCGAAGCCTGGCTGAAACAGGCGCGTGAGGACGGGGCGCGGCATATCATGATCGCCACCGATGGCGTGTTTTCGATGGACGGCTATCTGGCCAACCTGCCGAAAATCCGGGAACTGGCCGATAAATACGATGCGATTGTCATGGTGGACGATTGCCATGCGACCGGCTTCATGGGGCCGAACGGGGCCGGCACACCGGATCATTTCGGCGTCGATGTGGATATTCTGACGGGAACCTTGGGCAAGGCACTTGGGGGGGCAATCGGCGGCTACATTGCCGGGCCGCAGCCAGTGATCGACCTGCTGCGGCAGCGGGCGCGGCCCTATCTGTTCTCAAACTCGCTGCCGCCCTCCATCGTCGCTGCCGGATTGGAGGCGATCCGTCTGGTCGAAGAAGGCGACATGCTGCGCGCGCAACTGTTCGGCAACGCCAAGTACTGGCGCGCTGGCTTGGAAAAGCTTGGTTTTGACCTGCTGCCCGGGGAACACCCGATCATCCCGGTGATGCTGGGTGAGGCGACGCTGGCTCAAGACATGGCCTCACGGCTGTTCGACGAAGGCGTCTATGTTTCGGGTTTCTTCTTTCCGGTCGTCCCACGCGGGCAAGCGCGGATCAGAACGCAGATGAATGCGGCTCTGACCAAGGATGAACTGGACCGCGCCCTGTCCGCATTTGGCAAGGTCGGCAAAGAACTGGGGGTCATCGAATGATCCTTCCATCGGTCATTGATGTGATCGACGACACCCCCATGGTTGAACTGTCGCGCGTGTGTGCCCAGCAAAAGCTGAACGGGCGTATCATCGCCAAGCTTGACTACTTGCTGCCGGGATTTTCGAAAAAGGACCGCGCGGCAAAGTCCATCATCCAAACGGCGCGCGCAGACGGTACTTTGTCACCGGGGCAAACGGTGGTCGAGTTGACCTCGGGCAATATGGGCACCGGGCTGGCCATTGTTTGCGGTATTCTGGGCCATCCTTTCGTGGCGGTCATGAGCGCCGGAAACTCGGTCGAACGCGCACGTATGATGCGGGCCCTGGGGGCCGAAGTTGTCATCGTGCCCCAGGCCCCGGGCAGCAAACCCGGCGAAGTCTCGGGCGCCGATCTTGAACTGGTCGATGTCGAGGCAAAATGCATCACAGCTGAACGTGACGCATTTCGTGCGGATCAATTTGGTCATTCGGGAAATCCCAAGGCCCACGAAACCGGGACCGGACCAGAGATATGGGCGCAATCCGAAGGCACCGTCACGGCATTCTGCGACTTTGCAGGATCCGGTGGAACACTGGCTGGCGCGACAGAGTATCTGAACCGGCACGGCGTACGGTGTTATGCCATAGAACCCGAAGGAGCACGCGCATTGGCCGGTGAACCAGTTTCGATCCCGGATCACCCCATTCAGGGCGGTGGTTACGCCATGGGTGATCTGGTGCATCTGAAGGCCACCCAATTGGCCGGACACCTTGCGGTTTCGGGAAAGGCCGCGCGGGATTGTGCCCGGCTTCTGGCCCGCACCGAGGGGATATTCGCCGGCTACTCGGCAGGCGCGAACCTTGCTGCGGCAATTGAACTGCTTCGCGGTCCCGAGGAAGGCGGCTGTGTCGCAATCGTCACGTGTGACAGCGGCTTGAAATACCTGTCGACCGATTTGTGGGAGTAAGTGCATGCGACCCAACCCAATGAAAGCACTGGAAAAGTCCAAACCCGAAGAGGGGCTGTGGATGGTACAGGCCCCGATCCCCGAAATCGGCCCGGATGAGGTGCTGATCCGTATCCACAAGACGGGCATCTGCGGCACCGACATCCATATCTGGAACTGGGACGAATGGGCCTCTCACACCGTGCCAGTTCCGATGATCACTGGCCATGAGTTTGCCGGAGAGATCGTAGAGATCGGGCGCAACGTGACAGGGCTTGAAATCGGCCAGCGGTGCTCGGGCGAAGGCCATCTGATCACCACCGACAGCCGCCAGAGCCGCGCGGGAAAGTTTCATCTGGATCCGGGCACTCGGGGCATTGGAGTGAACGAACAGGGCGCATTTGCCGAGTATCTGAAACTGCCTGCTTTCAACGTGGTTCCCTTGCCCGACGACATACCGGATGAGATCGGAGCCATCCTCGATCCGCTGGGCAACGCGGTGCATACTGCCCTCAGCTTTGATTTGCTGGGCGAGGATGTTCTGATCACGGGTGCAGGCCCCATCGGCATCATGGCCGCTGCCGTTGCTCGTCACGCGGGTGCGCGCAACGTGGTCATCACCGACATCAACGCTGACCGATTGAAACTGGCGGAACATGTGGTTCCTTCGGTGCGTACCGTCGATGTATCCACCGAGGATTTGCAGGACGTCATAGCCAAGCTTGGGATGAAAGAGGGGTTCGATGTCGGGCTTGAAATGTCCGGCTCGCAAGCCGCCCTGGACCAGATGGTCGAAGCGTTGGTGATGGGTGGAAAAATCGCACTGCTGGGGATTCCACCGGGCAAATCTCCGGTCGACTGGTCGCGCATCGTCTTCAAGGCGATCACAATCAAGGGCGTCTATGGGCGTGAGATGTTCGAGACGTGGTACAAGATGATCGCCATGCTGCAAAACGGTCTGGATGTGTCCCGCGTGATCACGCACCGCTTTGCGGTTGATGAATTCGCCAAAGGGTTTTCCGCGATGAAATCAGGCCTGTCCGGCAAGGTTGTTCTGGACTGGACCTAACGCGCTGGAAAGTTGCAACCTCAGCCCCTAGACAGGTGCAGAACTTGCACAAGGGAGGCATGAGATGGGCGAGGACAAAGACGATCGTCTGTTGCAGCGGGGGGTAGAAGGCACCCTGGTCACTGATTTCGCTGAAACGCACCGCAAAAGCTATGGCGACTTCCTGCAACTGAAGACGCTGCTGAACCTGCAAAAGACCTTTCAGGACCCCGCACAACCTGACGAGATGCTGTTCATCATCATTCATCAGGTTAGTGAGCTGTGGCTGAAACTGATGAATCACCAACTGGTCGAGGTCCGCCGATTCCTGCAAGAAGATGAATTCGGACCCGCCATGAAGAACCTCGACCGCATAAAGGCCATTCAACGGCAATTGATTGCGGCCTGGGAAACCCTGCTGACCATGACGCCGGCCGACTATATGACGTTTCGGCAGGCCCTCGGCAATTCTTCCGGGTTTCAAAGCTATGGGTACAGGCAGATCGAGTTCATTCTGGGCAACAAGGATGCCTCGACCCTGAAAGTGCACGAGCATGACCCTGAGGTGATGGAGATGCTGAACGCCGCCCTGACCAAACCGTCCCTGTATGACGAAGTGTTGCACATGCTGGCCCGACAGGGGTTCGACGTTCCAAGTGATTTGGTCGAGCGGGACTACTCCGAACCATATTCCGGCGATTCGCGAGTGGTTCGAATCTGGGTCGAAGTGTTCCGCAACACGAACAAGTATTGGGATCTGTATGCGCTGGCCGAAAAACTCATGGATGTGGAAAGCCTGTTTCAACGCTGGCGCTTTGACCACGCCACCGCAGTTGAACGTGTGATCGGAATGCAACCCGGTACCGGAGGTTCCAGCGGCGTGGCTTTCTTGCGAAAAGCGCTTGAGTTGCGGTTCTTCCATGACCTCTACGATGTGCGGACGGAACTGATGTACAGCGGACAGGACTGAGGCATGCTGTATCGTGGATTTTCACAAGCCGAACTGGAGCGGGAGTACTCTCCCAGTTCGATGATCGGTGGTGACCTGGTCCCCTATCTTGCCAGTTATCAAGCGCTCAGTGCGCAGGCCCGTACCAAGCTCCCCGTTCAAGAAAACCTGACTTATGGCGACAGCCAGACCCATGTGCTGGATTTCTTTCCCGCGCAAGGGGCTGGCGCAGCGTTGCATGTCTTTATTCACGGAGGCTATTGGCAGGACCTCAGCCAGCGCGAATCGGCCATGATGGCCCCGGCGCTGATCGAAGCTGAACAATCTTTCGCAACCTTGAATTACACGCTCGCCCCGGATGCGCGGCTGGATCAAATGGTCAACGAATGCCGCGACGCGCTTCTGTGGCTTGCATCAAAGGCCGAGGCATTGGGATTCGATCCGACACGGATCACCTTGTCAGGGCACAGTGCCGGTGCCCATCTGGCAAGCATGGTCATGGCAACCTCGGCCGGCGCATTGGCCCGCGCCGGGCTGCGCGTGCGTGACGTGCTTCTGATCAGCGGCGTTTACGATCTGGAACCCATCAGTATGACGTCTGTGAATGACCCGCTGCACCTGACCCCGGTCGAGGTGAACGATCTGTCTCCGATCCGCAACCTGCCCCCACCAGGCCCCCGCTATCATGTGTCAGTGGGGGAACGGGACACGAGCGAATTCATTCGTCAAAGCCGCGACTATGCGGAACGACTGCGCAAGGCCGGGCACTCGGTCAGCTTTGCCCTGGAACAGGGAATGCATCACTTCGATATCATCATGCATTCCGGTACATTCTTACCCGACACGAAATAGCTGATTCTACAAAAGAAAACAGCGGCCCAATCTGAGCCGCTGTTTTCTTGTTTCTATCCCGCTTCGGATCAATCCAAGGTGCGGGTAACTTCTTCGCGCTCGAAAATCTCGATCACATCGCCCTCGCGAATATCGTCGTAGTTCTCGAACGCCATACCGCATTCCTGGCCAGACTGAACTTCGGCCACTTCGTCCTTGAAACGCTTCAGCGTCTTCAGCGTGCCTTCGTGAATAACCACGTTGTCGCGCAGCAGGCGGACGCCTGCGGAGCGACGCGCAACGCCTTCGGTCACCAGACAGCCAGCAACCTTGCCGACACCAGTAACCTTGAACACTTCGCGAATCTCGGCATAACCGATGAACTTCTCGCGGATCTCAGCGCTCAGCAAGCCGGATGCAGCAGCTTTCACGTCGTCGACCAGATCGTAGATCACCGAGTAATAGCGAATCTCGACACCCTTCTGGTTTGCGGTGTTCCGGGCAGAGGCGTTGGCACGGACGTTGAAGCCAAAGATCGGAGCGCCCGAAGCTTCAGCCAGGCCGACATCCGTTTCGGTGATGGCACCCACGCCCGAGTGCAGTACACGCACGCGAACCTCGTCGTTCCCGATCTTCTCCATCGCCTGAACGATGGCCTCGGCGGAACCCTGAACGTCTGCCTTCATCAGGATCGGCAGCTCGGTGACGTTTTCGTCTTCCTTGGCCTTCTGCATCAGCTGTTCGAGTGTGGTCGCAGCACCAGCGGCGGCGCGTTTGTCCTTGGCAGCCTGCTCGCGGTATTCAGCGATCTCTCGGGCTTGTGCTTCGGTCTCGGTCACGTTCAGAACGTCGCCTGCTTCGGGCGTGCCATTCAGACCCAGAACCTCAACCGGAACTGACGGGCCCGCTTCCTGGACGCGGTCACCCTTGTCGTTGATCAGCGCACGGACCTTACCGTATTGCTCGCCCACGACAAAGATATCGCCCTGGCGCAGCGTGCCGTTCTGAACCAGAACAGTGGCCACAGGACCACGACCCACATCCAATTGGGCCTCGATCACTGCACCCTGAGCGGCGCGGTTGGGGTTGGCTTTCAGCTCCAGAATCTCGGCTTGAAGCGCGATGGCTTCCAGCAGCTCGTCCAGCCCCTGACCGGTGATGGCGGACACTTCGACGTCCTGAACCTCACCCGACATTTTCTCGACGATGACTTCATGCTGCAACAGATCGGTGCGTACCTTGTCCGGATTTGCATCCGGCTTGTCGACCTTGTTGATCGCTACGATCATCGGCACTCCGGCCGCCTTAGCGTGGTTGATCGCTTCGATCGTCTGAGGCATCACCGCATCATCGGCGGCGACAACCAGAACCACGATATCCGTTACCTGAGCACCGCGTGAGCGCATCGAAGTAAAGGCCGCGTGACCTGGCGTATCCAGGAAGGTCAGCGTCGTGCCGCCATCGGTTTTTACCTGATAGGCACCGATATGCTGCGTGATGCCACCGGCTTCACCCGCCACAACCCGCGCGTCGCGGATTGCGTCCAACAACGAAGTCTTACCGTGGTCAACGTGACCCATGATGGTAATGACAGGCGGACGTGGCTGCAGATCTGCTTCGCTGTCTTCGACTTCCTTGATGACGTCTTCAACATCCGAATCAGAGACACGGGTAACCTTGTGGCCGAATTCTTCGATGATCAGCTCGGCAGTGTCGGCGTCGATGGTCTGGTTCTGCGTGACCATCATGCCCATGTTCATCAGCGACTTGACCACGTCAGCCACACGCTCGGCCATACGGTTGGCCAGTTCCGAAACAAGAATAGCTTCGGGCAACTGAACGTCACGGATGACCTTTTCCCGCTCGACAGTGCCGCCCATGGCTTTCTGACGCGCGCGCTCCTGCTTGCGCTTCATCGCTGCCATCGACCGGTGCCGGTTGCCTTCGCCACCGGTGGCCTGACCCAGAGTCAGCTTCCCCGAACGGCGGTTGTCGTCGCGACCCTTGCCACGACCACGTTGTTCACGTTCGCGATCCTGTTTGCGCGGTGTGGCCGCAGGCGCAGGTTTACTCGCCGGGCTGCGGGCCACTTTGGGCTCTTCCGGAGCAGGCGCCGTAGCAGCGCGCTTGGCGGCTTCTTCCGCCTCTTTGCGCTTGCGCTCTTCATCCTCAGCCTTCTGTCGCGCACGCTCTTCAGCTTCGCGCTGTTCGCGTTCTTTGGCCTCAAGTTCCGCACGGCGGCGGGCGCGCTCTTCTTCGCGCGCTTTTTCAGCTGCCTCGCGGGCGGCGGCCTCTTCGACCTCGCGGGCCTTAGCAGCCTGCAGCGCCTTCATCCGGCGGGCCATTTCCGCATCGGAAATTCCCGCGGGACGACGCGACGGATCACCCGAAGGAGCAGTACCGCCACCCGGCTTTGCTGCGCCCGGCTTGGGGACCACCACGCGTTTGCGTTTGGTTTCCACCACGACATTCTTGGTGCGTCCGTGGCTGAAACTCTGTTTCACATTTCCGGGACGTGTCCCGCCACGAAGACCCAATGTCTTTTTGCCGTCATTATCGCTCATAAAGCTATTTACCCTTCCGTGCGGCCCCTGCCGCCGTCATCCGTTTCGCGCAAGCCACGCAGGCGCTGCGCTTCCTCTACAACACGTTTGGCGAGTCCGCCAGAGGCCAACGCAGCATGAATCACCGTTTGGCGCCCAAATGCCTGCCCTAATTCGTCTGCGGTTAGCCAACCTATGTATTTTCCGAAGTGCGGCGTACTCAGCTTGGACTTACCGCGCCCCGATCCATCCGCGGCCTGAATCAGCACCTGTGCTTCTTCCCGGTCCAGCCACGTCTTGACCTTTTCGTACCCGGCAACCGCATCACCGGACTTGCGCGCCAGGCTGAGCAGCTCAACAACACGGCGTGCGATCTGCTTTTCAACCTCATCTGTCAAGTCCGTGGGCACGGTCACTTGTGCCTTGAACCCCCGCGCAAACAGTTTCTTGCCAATGGCCTTTTCCAGAGCGGCACGATCCGCCGCCACATAGACCCCTCGTCCCGGCAGTTTCGCCGCGACATCCGGAAAAACCTGACCGTCCGGCCCTGCCACGAAGCGGATCAGCCCGTACTTGGGCTGAACCTCGCCTGTGGCGATGCACTTACGCTCGGGCCCCTCGGACCGATCCTTATGGACGCCACCGCGACTCATACGCGCCACCCGAAGCCTGAGATCAGGCCTCGACCTCCTCGCCTGTTGCGTCACCGTCGACGTCTTCTTCCGCCTGTTCCAGCTCTGCGGGATCAACCCAACCCAACAGGATACGCGCAGTCATGACCATGTCTTGCGCTTCTTCCAGCGTTACACCGAAAGGCTCCAGTACACCGTCATCCTTGACGCGTTCACCATCGACGGTCGTCCAGCCACCGGCCAGTTCCCAGTCGGCACAAGTTGCAAAGTCTTCCAGGGTCTTCACATCGTCCTTGGCCAGTGCCTCCACCATCTGGGGTGTCAGACCTTCGAATTCAATGAGGCTGTCCTCGGCCCCCAGTGCACGCGCTGCATCCAGTGCAGCCTTGGCCTGTGCCTCCAGATACTCACGCGCACGTGTTTGAAGTTCCTGCGCGGTGCCTTCGTCAACACCGTCGATGACCAGCAGTTCGTCAATCTCGACGTAGGCCACTTCTTCGAGGTTGGTGAACCCTTCAGAAACCAGCAACTGAGCAAAGAACTCGTCCAGATCCAATGTTTCCATGAACAGTTGGGTACGGGCTTCGAATTCTTTCTGACGACGCGCCGATTCTTCGGCTTCGGTCATGATGTCGATGTCCAGATTGGTCAGCTGGCTGGCCAGACGCACGTTCTGGCCGCGGCGACCAATGGCAAGGCTCAGCTGCTCTTCGGGAACCACAACTTCGATCTTGCCGGCTTCTTCGTCCAAAACCACCTTTGACACCTCGGCGGGTTGCAGCGCGTTCACCAGGAAGGTCGGCTGATCTTCGTTCCATGGGATGATATCTATTTTCTCGCCCTGCAACTCGTTCACAACAGCCTGCACGCGGCTGCCGCGCATACCAACGCAGGCCCCGACAGGGTCAATCGAGTTGTCATACGAGATGACGGCGATTTTGGCGCGCGAACCGGGGTCGCGGGCTACGGCCTTGACCTCGATAATGCCATCATAGATTTCCGGTACTTCCATCTTGAACAGCTCGGCCATGAATTCCGGCGCAGTGCGCGACAGGAAGATCTGGTGGCCACGTACTTCGCGGCGCACTTCCTTGATATACGCGCGCACACGGTCATTCGGGCGATAGCTTTCGCGACCGATCTTGTCATTGCGGCGCAGAACGGCTTCGGCACCGCCCAGATCAACGATCACATTGCCGAACTCCTCGCGCTTGACCGCACCGTTGATGATGGTGCCTGCGCGATCCTTGAATTCTTCGTACTGACGATCCCGCTCGGCCTCACGAACCTTTTGCAAGATGACCTGCTTGGCCGATTGCGCCGCGATCCGGCCCATTTCAACCGGAGGCACTTCTTCGACATAGACATCGCCAACTTGGGGCGCTTCCAGGTATTGCTTGGCCTGCTCGACGGTCATCTCGGCCTGGTAGTTCTCTAGCTCTTCATCCTCGACCACGGTGCGAACACGGGTGAAGGTCGCCTTACCGGTTTTGCGGTCGATGCTGACGCGGATGTCCATCTCGGCGCCGTAGCGGCTCTTGGCGGCACGGGCGAGCGATTCCTCCATCGCTTCGACAACCAGACCGGGGTCGATCATCTTTTCGCGGGCCACGGCCTCGGCGGTCTGCAGCAGCTCCAGCTGGTTGGCTGAGGTGATTGCCATCAGTTCGTCTCCTCTTCGGACCCTTCGGTCTCAATCTCGTCGAAAGCGTTTTCGTTCAGGGCACCGGCATCCTTGCGCTGGCGCAGCATTTCCTTGATCAGATCATCGGTCAGGACCAGCTTGGCATCGCTCAGCCAGTCGAATTGCAGACCGATGGTGATTGTCTCATCCCCCTCGGGGATGTTGATCAGAACCTCTTCCCCTTCGATCCCGGCCAGTTCACCCTTGAAACGGCGGCGGCCATCAATCAGTTCGGCGGTCTCGATCTTGGCTTCATACCCCTCAAAGTTCTCAAAATCCTTGAGACGGGTGAGAGGGCGGTCGATACCAGGGCTGGAGACCTCAAGCGTATAGGCGTCAAGAATCGGGTCCTCGACATCCAGCGTGGCACTGACCGCGTTGGAAATTTCAGCGCAATCATCCACTTCGATTCCGCCATCGGGCTTGTCGGCCATGATCTGCAGTGTGGTCAGCTTGCCGCTCATCAGTCGGATGCGAACCAACTCATACCCCAGATCTTCGATCACGGGGGTGATGATCTCGGCCAGTCGCCGGTCGATGGCAGCTTTGGCTATCAAGTCGTTTGTCATCTGGTGCTCTACCCTTCAAACGGGCACAAAAAAACGGGCGCGCGGCCCGTCGAATTTTCCGGTGGAGCCTTGGACCAGAAGTCCAACGCGCCGCTGTTGAAACTGCATATACGCAGGATGGTCCGAGTCTGCAACCCCCAGCGGGAATTGCGATCGGATTTACATCATCCACCACCGTTCGGCGATACGGCCATCGTCCAGTACGGCGTTCCCGGCAATCTGCCGCGGCATCCCGACAGCACCTGATACGGCAAGGGCCATGTCAGCCTCGGACGGGTGGAACCGGACACCGCGCTTGCCTCGAATTCCTGCCTGATCCGGGAGCGCGGCAATATCGACATACCCGTCCCGCAGCGCCTCGGCCCGTACAGCAGAGTCCGGAATCACTATGACCTCAACCGCGTCAGCCCATCCGGCCTCACCATCTTTGTAATGCCCCTCCACACGACGCCCCAGGAAATGGCGACCATCATCAGCCCGTTCGACACGATAGCAGCCGGTGCCGTTGGCAGTGCGCAACGGTGTTACGGTTTCTCCGGCGCGCGTAACAACAAAGTGGCTGTCTGCCAGCATGAAAGGCAGCCCCGGGTTTGCCTCGGCAAGCTCAAGCCGCAGGCGGTTGGAGGCAAGTGCCTCGGTTCTTCCGACTTCAGCCAAAACGGCCAAGACGTCGACAACATGCAAAGGCTCGCCATCATGGAAGACCGCGTCATCACGCAGATCAAAGCTCCAGACCCGTGCGTCGGCGTCGGTTTGCCAGCCTGTCGCAAGCTCACCACGCAATGTACCATCCGGGGCGATCTCGGTCAGCGTATCGAACACGGCGCCACGCGCGATGCGCTCAAGGCTGTCATCGCGCGGAACAGCCAGACGCAATGTACCGCCTTTTTTGGGCGTATCCGCAAGGGATGCACCTGTCGCTGCCAGCAATGCAGCCGCGGCACCAGAGGCAAAGAGAGCGCGGCGGTCAATCCGGGTCATGCGATACCCTCCGCCACACGATCCATGATCCGTATCAGCTCTGCGCTGATGCCCGGCTCTGACAATGCGTGCCCCGCCTGACGAACCATCTTCAGCTCGGCATTCGGCCAGCGTTCGGCCAGCGACCACGCGGCCTGGGGCGGGCAGATCATGTCATAGCGCCCTTGCACGATGTGGCCGGGAATGTGCGCAATTCGATCCATCTGATCCAGAATCTGCCCATCCGTTTCCAGAAACGCCTTGTTGGTGAAATAGTGATTCTCGAGCCGCGCAAAGGTGCGCGCGTATTCGCCGGGGCTTTCTCCAACTGATCCGTTGGTGTGGATCGAAGCCAACGCATTCTCCCAATGCGACCAGGCCCGCGCGTACAGGACTTCTGTCGCACGGTCTCCCGAAAACAGACGTTTGTTATAGGCGGCAATGGTGTCCTCAAGCTCAACTTCTGGCAGCAGTGAGGTGAACTTCTGCCATTGCTCGGGCCAGAACCGCCCGGCACCGCCGCCATAGAACCAGTCAAGCTCGGCCTGAGTCGCCAGAAACACGCCGCGCAAGACCAACCGGCTGACCCGGTCGGGATGAGTCTGGGCATAGATCAGCGCCAGAGTCGCACCCCAGCTGCCACCAAATACGATCCATTCTTCGATCTCGAACAGTTTGCGCAGCCGCTCTATATCGGCCACCAGATGCCACGTTGTATTGTCTTCGACCGAGGCTGTGGGGCGCGATCTTCCACATCCGCGCTGATCGAACAGAATCACCCTGTACGCCTGCGGATCAAAATACCGCCGCATGGCTGGGCTGCAGCCACCCCCCGGACCCCCGTGCAGGATCACGACGGGTATGCCATCAGGATTGCCGCATTGTTCCACATAAATACGGTGCCCATCGCCCATATCGACCATCCGCTGATCGAAAGGATCGATCGGCGAGTACAGATATTGAACTGCGCGCTTTTGGTCCGGGTACTTGTCCATTATGGCCCTATATAGTCCTTAAGCGTAAAAGAGCACACGGAGACAGGAATGCAAGCGCATCCGAACACGGTGGACCCGTCCGAGATCGCAAAATTCGAGGCGATGGCGGCTGAATGGTGGGACCCGCACGGGAAATTCAAACCATTGCACATGCTTAATCCGTGCCGGCTGGATTATATCACGCAGCAGATCGCTGGTGAATTCGATCGCGACCTAAAGTCGCCGACGCCGTTCGAAGGCCTGCGCCTGCTGGATATCGGCTGCGGCGGCGGGCTGCTGAGCGAACCCATGGCGCGACTCGGTGCTACGGTGGTGGGCGCCGACGCCGCCGAGGGCAACCTGCCTGTGGCCCGCATCCATGCCGAGCAATCGGGGCTGCAAATCGACTATCGCCACACCACGGCCGAGGACATGGCCGCTGCGGGCGAGCAGTTCGATGTGGTACTGAACATGGAAGTGGTCGAACACGTGGCTGATCCTCTGTCCTATCTGACCGCGACACAACAGTTGCTTAAGCCCGGCGGTTTGGAGGTTTGTTCAACCATCAACCGCAACCCGAAATCCTATGCGATGGCGATTTTCGGGGCCGAGGTCGTCATGCGCTGGCTGCCGCGCGGCACGCATGAGTGGAACAAGTTCATCACCCCCGATGAGCTGTTCGACCTGCTGCGCCAAGCCGGGTTGGAACCGGTGGACCGGAAGGGTTTTGTGTTCAACCCGATCCTGTGGAACTGGTCGATCTCGGACCGGGATCTGAGCGTGAATTATGTGACGGCGAGTGTGAAGGCGGGGTGAGGTAGGTTTTTTGATTCGATCTTTAAGTTACGCGCCGTGGCGCGCGGTATTTTTTGGTGCGGCAATTTCCGCTGCTACCTTGTTCGATAACACACTAGCCACAGCAGAAGAGAATGTGGGCGTGTTCGTGTACGAACATGAAGGCGTTCCGCTGTATGGCTATGTAAGCGATCCTAAGGTTTCTGAGGCGACTCAGGAAATAGCAGATCGTTACTTGGGTTCGAACTCGAACAACTACGATCTGGTAAGGGCGTTGTATTTTTTCGTCTTTATTGACCCCGAGATAGTTACGGATGGCAATTTTTTGAAACCAGTCGAAATAGAACTGACGGAGGAGACGACAGAACCATTTTCCAAACACGAACTCTCTGACGAAGGATGCAATGTAGGGAGAATTTTCTCCACGAATGAAGAAGAAAAAGGAGAGTATTTGGTATGGCTTGTTCATGGTGGGCAATATGAGGGCAAAGAAGGAATTGAATCCTGCCTTCTTTTTGCGGCGGCGGCTTCGGCCGGAATTTGGTTGGCTGATCTTCCTGCTTTGCATCCCCGTGATTTACGGCAGCTTCTGGATAGAATGCTCTTAGAATGAAGTGGCCGTTTAGTCCGCGGCACATTGCATGAGCATCAAGCCTGCCAGCGCCCGACCACACCAGTCCTGGATCCACCTTGGGACAACGGTTCGCTGATCCCTACTCCCCCTCCAACTGCAACCGCAAATCCCGCAGCACTGGCAGGGCGCTGCGGACCCGCTCCAGCCCCAGCTCTCCGACCACGCGGTTGATCAGCGGCGCGATTGACGAAATCGCCTGATCCCGCGCGCGGCGACCGGCGGGGCTGATCGCGACCATCTTGCGACGGGCATCGTCCCAGTCGGGGCGGATGTGAATGTATCCGGCCCATTCCAACTTGGCCAAGGTGTTGGTCATCGCGCCTCGGGTCACGTGGAATGTGCTGGCCAGTTGCGCGGGGCTACGCTCGTCGCCGACAAAAACCAGATGATTCAGCACCGAGAAATGCGAAATTTCCATACCCTTGGGCAGCACCCGGCTGAGCCGGTTACGCAACAACTGGTCTGCGGTCAGGATCTCGCTGAACAGCGTGACCGCAAGGGCATTGGTGTCTTCTGTCATTGTTCAGTTCTGTCAGAGTCCAGTGAAAGACCGGGTGTGTGTCAACGACGGCACGCGACGGCGCGCCTCAGTCACAGAACTATCATCCAAATCGAAAATGTGAATGCCTGGATCTGTCCCTGCGTCGATCAGCACCTTTCCCCAAGGGTCCACAACCATGCTGTGCCCGTGGGTAAAACGTGTCTTTCCACGCGTCTTCGGGTGTTCCCCCGTTTGTGCCGGAGCCAAGACCCAACAGCCCGTCTCAACCGCCCGTGCCCGCAATAGCGATTCCCAATGTGCGGCGCCCGTTACCGGTGAAAACGCCGCCGGCACAGTCAAAACCCGTGCGCCTGCCTGTGCCAAAGCCGCGTGCAGGTATGGAAACCGGATGTCGTAACAGATGGTCAGACCCACCTTGCCAAAGTCGGTTTCGGCTATGACCGCCTTTTTGCCGGGGCGGTAGTTCTTTGATTCGCGGAACGTCTCGGTCTCCGTGACCTGCACGTCGAACATATGGATCTTGTCGTAACGCGCCACGATCTGACCTTGCGGATCGATCATGAAAGAGCGGTTGGCAAACCGCCCGTCGGCGTCATGAGTTTTGATGCCCAGTGATCCGATCAACACCCAAACGCCCAGTTGGGCGGCCTGATCCCGCAGGCCGACCAAGGTGATGTCGTCTTCTTCGTGTTGAAGAACCTCGTTTTGCCGCGTCGTACTGTTTGACACGCAATTCGTGACCTCTGGCGTCAGGATAAAGCGCGCACCCTGCCCTGCCGCGTCGGCCGCCATGGCGCGCACCATGTCCAGATTTTCGACCGGATCATCCGACGAGGTGATTTGCAGCAGCGCGGTCTTCATCAAGCCGCAAGCAAACGGTCAAGCTTGCCTTGCCGCTCCAGTTCATAAAGGTCGTCGCAGCCGCCTACATGCTGTATCCCGATAAAAATCTGAGGCACGGTGCGTTTACCACCGGCACGCTGGATCATCTCAGGTTTGCGCTTGGGGTGCATCAGAACGTCAACCTCCTTGAACTCAACGCCTTTCTGCTTCAGCAGGCGTTTGGCTGCATGGCAATAGCCACAGAGCGGCGAGGTATAGATTTCTACCGACTTCATTTTCCGTTCCCCTAGGGTTTCGTGCAATCTTGGGCGAATTAGGCATCCTTGGCAACGCGCGCCAGTGCCAACACGAAAATATGATTTGCCCCTGCGACCTGACACGCACGCGTGCACGCCGCCAGCGTCGCGCCGGATGTCATCACGTCATCCACCAACAGGATATCGCGCCCCTTCAAATGCAGTGCGCGCCTTGGGTGGACGCCAATTGCGCCCTCCAGGGCTTCGCCCCTCTCCTGCGCAGTCTTCCCGTCCAGCACCGGGGTCCGACGTTTGCGCACCAGCAGATCCGGTACGCACTCCAACCCGGTTTCTCGCCCCAGGTTTCGTGCCAACAGAGCAGACTGGTTGTAACGCCGTTTCAGCAGGCGCGACCAATGCAACGGCACCGGAGCAATCACCATCTCCGGCCGCAACAGCTCGCGTCCGGCCTGTGCCAGCCAACGTGCAGCCGGACGCGCCAACTCGGTCCTGTCGCCGTGTTTCAAAGCCAAGACAAGTGACCGCGCCTTCCCATCATACAGCAACGCAGCGCGGCCCGCTTTCCAGGGCGGTGGGGCTTTCAGGCAATCGTCGCACTCCGTCCGAAACCTGTCCGCGCTCCCGATCACGGGCACACCACAGCTTTCACAAATCGTACCACCGATGAACGGCGTATCCCGCCAACACGCCCCACACAGGCCAAAATCGGATTCGGTCAACTCTCCACAGCCCATGCAACGCGGCGGATAGATCAATGCAAGGGCAGTTTGAATCCGCTGCGCAATGCGATACTTGCGACCTATGAAACTACCCGAGTCCACCGCACCCTCTCTTTTCGACCGCAACGCCATTCTGAATCATCGCGCCCGCGCGAAGGACGACGCCTTGTTCTTGCATCGCGCCGCCATTGACGAGGTGCAGGATCGGCTCTCCTTGGTTAACAAAACCTTTACGGCTCCTGCGGTTGTAACCCCTTTCCCACAGCTTTGGGCGGACGTTTTTCCTGATGCCGCCATTGTCGCGGATGACGATGTGCTGGCACTGCAACCCGGTGCTCATGACCTGGCGATTCATGCGATGGCGCTGCACTGCGCCAATGACCCGGTCGGCCAACTGATCCAATGCAAAAGGGCTTTGAAGCCAGACGGGCTGGTGCTTGTCGTATGCCTTGGGGGAGAGACCCTTCACGAATTGCGCGCCGCGCTGGGTCAGGCCGAAATCGAGGTCACGGGCGGGCTCAGCCCCCGCGTCGCCCCTATGGCCGAGCTGCGCGATCTCGGCGGATTGCTGCAACGGGCCGGTCTGGCATTGCCAGTGGCCGATGCCGTACCGCTGACGGCGGAATACCGCGATGTCCGGCACCTGATGCACGATCTGCGGGACATGGGCGAGGCCAACGCTTTGACGGCTCGGTTGAAATGCCCGACCCAACGCAGAGTGTTTGAAGCCGCGCAACGCATCTATTCGGATCACTTTTCGACGGGAACAGGCCGCCTTGCCGCTACGTTCGAACTGATTTGCCTGACCGGTTGGTCCCCCGATGACAGCCAACCAAAGCCGCTGCGCCCGGGGTCAGCCCAAATGCGTCTTGCAGATGTCTTGCGCACGGAAGAGGGCAAACTGCCGGATTGACGCGCAACCAAATCCCTTTATCTCAGGTCGGAACACGATAACTCAGGAATGCCCACATGTTTGATGCCACTCGCCCCGCTCATGCCCCTGCCGACCACCCGAAGGTCAAGATGGGCCGCGTTGGCATTTTGCTGGCCAATCTGGGAACGCCGGATGATTACACCTACTGGCCCATGCGCCGCTATCTGAACGAGTTCCTGTCGGATCAGCGGGTCATCGACTATCCGAAGTGGAAATGGCAACCGATTCTTCAGGGGATCATCCTCAGCAAACGGCCGTTCAGTTCGGGTGAAGCCTATAAATCGATCTGGAATCACGAAAAAGGCGAAAGCCCGCTGATGACGATCACCAAGGACCAGACTGCCAAGCTGCGCGACGCGATGCAGAATCGTTATGGCGATCAGGTGATGGTCGATTTCTGCATGCGCTACGGCAACCCGTCAACAAAGTCCAAAGTGCGCGAGATGGTTGCCGCGGGCTGTGACCGTATTCTGTTCTTCCCGCTTTACCCACAATACGCGGGCGCAACCACGGCCACCGCCAATGACCAGTTCTTTCGTGCACTGATGGATGAGGCCTGGCAGCCCGCCTCGCGAACCGTACCCGCCTATTTCGACCAACCCGCCTATATCGACGCCTTGGCGCAATCCGTTGAACGTGCTTATGCAGCGGCGGAGACAAAACCCGATATTCTGGTCTGCTCGTATCACGGGATGCCGGAACGGTATCTGCAACAGGGTGACCCCTATCATTGCCAGTGCGCCAAGACGACACGGCTGCTGAAGGAACGGCTGGGATGGTCAGACGATCAACTGGTTTCAACGTTCCAGTCGCGATTCGGCCCCGAGGAATGGCTGAAACCCTATACAGTGGATCATGTGGCGGATTTGGCCAAGCAGGGCAAAAAGAACTTAGCGGTCATCGCGCCGGCATTCTCGGCCGACTGCATCGAAACGCTGGAAGAAATCAACGAAGAGATCAAGGAAAGCTTCGAAGAAGCGGGCGGCGAAACCTTCACCTATATTCCATGCCTAAACGACGACCCGGCGCACATAACTGCATTGGGCACGGTGATCGAAGACAATTTGAGCGGCTGGCTGGACTGACCGGCACAGCCTTGGGAAAACAAAAAAGGCGGTGGATTGCTCCACCGCCTTCTTCGTGAATTCCGCGTCGAATTAGCTTGCAGCAACAGCAGCAGCAACAACGACCAGCAGGATCAGCGGCAGCAGGATGCCCTGCGACGAACCCTGAGTTTCTTCTACAACAACAGGTGCTTCAACAACCGGCTCTTCCAGGTTACCTGCATAAGCGGTCGAAGCAGCAGCAGTCAGTGCAGCAGCGAGAACGAGTTTCTTCATATTAACCTCCAGAATTTGCGCAGTTCCAATGCCCGGAACCGCACATCTAAGACTTACCTCGTGGTTTTTTCTAATCAGCATTGGCGCTGGAATGCAATTGCAACTTGACCGGTAAGCAGGTTCCCACACGAAAATGTCGTCAAATTAGCAACACTTGCGTGCCGACCTTCGTCATCGAGAACAGCTCAGCAATGTCTTCGTTGAACAGACCAATACAGCCATTCGACGACCGTCGCCCGATTTTGCGCGTATCGTGCGTTCCGTGAATACGGTAGTATTTCCAGGCCAGGTACAAAGCGTGTGTTCCCAGCGGGTTATCAGGACCCGGAGGGATATGGTCAGGCCATTCCGGGTTTCGCTTTTTCATCGATGGCGTCGGAGACCAGCTGGGGCCTTCTACCTTGCGAATAACGCTGGTGCGACCGCGGCGGGTCATTTCCTCGGTCAGCGGAACCGATGACGGGTAGAGTTTGTATACGGATTGATCATCTGACCAATAATGCAGCGCGCGCGACACGGTATCGACCAGAATGGCTCCGTTTCTGGTGTTCGAAAAGTACGGCTGCCAATCCAGTGCCCGAAAACCCGATACGTTCCGGCGCACGGATGCCTCGGGCTCGGGTGCGGGACGCAGCGGATCACCGGGGATGTATTGCGCCAGTGCCGGGGTTGCCAGCGTCGCGGTAGCCCCTGCCAGAAAACCTCTGCGTGTGGACGAGTGATTGCGCTTTTTGACCATGACAACGGGTCCTGTGTTTAGATGAGGTTTGAAATCTATGACATTCTATTGCCAGAATGCTTCAGTCGCAAATCAAACCGGCAGAATCACGCAAGTTTAGGCTATTGCGCGTTTGCTCAGAACTGTCAGGCGCGCTATGCCCTGTATTGACACAATAATCAGGTCGATCATGACGCGCATCGTTTCTTTACTCTTGACTTGCCTTGTCGCGCTAGCGGCATGTACAGACACCGGCACCACAACCATTGGTGCGGACGGCCGCCCGCTGCCAACGGTTTATAAAATTCGCGGCAACCCGGAAAAACTGCAGTTTCGTATGGTTGATTCGGTCAATGCCCTGCGACAAGCCCAAGGTTTGCAGCCTGTCCAGCTGAACGCGCAGCTGAACGCGGCTGCGGCAACTCATTCCAAGGACATGGCCCGGCAGAACCGGCCCTGGCACTTCGGGTCGGACGGGTCCTCTCCGATTGATCGGGCTGCACGGGTCGGCTATTTCGGCACGTTCCTCGGTGAAGCCATTTCCGAGACCTATGAAACCGAAACGGAAACCCTTGCCGCGTGGATGCAGGAGCCCGGGCCGCGTGCAGTCATCATGGACCCCAAGGCCACTCAGATGGGGTTCGCCTGGCATCAGGAAAACGGCGGCAAAATCTGGTGGACGCTGGAAATGGGTACGGGCGGCTGATGCTGAATATGGATTCAATGAATAGGCCCCCGAATTTCGGGGGTCTTTTTTTGCAGTTTATGCCGCTTGCATAGATTGTGCTTCGGTCAGGATCGCATAGAGTTTGACCGGATCAGGGTTCGCCCGAAGCTTGGTGCACACCGACGTGTCCCTCAGCGTGCGCGACACAAGGGCCAGCGCTTTGAGGTGATCGACCCCGGCCTCTTCCGGTGCAAACAGTGCAAAGGCAATGTCTACGGGTTGACGATCCACCGATCCGAAGTCGATGGGCTTTTCCAGCATGACGAATACGCCCGAAACCGAATCAAGCTCGGGCAAACGCGCGTGCGGAAGCGCCACGCCATGCCCCACGCCGGTTGGGCCCAGGCTTTCCCGCTCTAGCAGACAGTCGACGACTGCCTGAGAATCGAGGCCCAGATTAGCGGCCGCGACATCGCCGATTTCCTGAAACAACCGCTTCTTGCTGGAAGCGGCGGACAATACACGTACTGCTTCGGGCTTCAGTATGCTCGAAAGCTCCATGATAACGCTCCATGGCACAGCAGCACCCGCCTCGGCGGGTGCGGCGCCGTATTCCTGCCTGTCAAGGATCAATCCAGCCGATGTTACCGTCTTCGCGACGATACACGACATTCAATCCATCCTTGTTCTCATTTCTGAACACCAGCACCGGGGCACCGGCAAGTTCCATTTGCATCACGGCTTCACCAACGCTCAAAGATGGGATTTTTGTTTCCATCTCAGCCACAATCATGGGCTGCAGCGATTCGGGTTCATCGGCCGTGTCCGATTCGTCAGAGGCGAGGATATAAGAGGACGCCCCAAAGAGTTCAACCGGTTCGGACCGATCCTTGTGGTGGTCCTTCAAACGACGCTTGTAGCGCCGCAGTTGTGTTTCCATTTTGTCGCAGCATGCCTCGAACGCCGCATATATTTCGGTTGCGTGCGCCTTGGCCTGGGCGGTCAGCCCGGTAGACAGGTGCACTGTTGTTTCGCATACATATTCATGCGCTGAACGGGAAAAGACGACGTTGGCATCCGTAGGCCGCTGGGCATATTTGCCCACAACCTCGCCCAGTTCGGTCTGCACGTGTGTCTGCAGCGCCGCACCGATGTCGATCTGTTTTCCGCTGATTTGGTAACGCATGTGATCTCCTTCACAATTCACACCCATTCTGACGTCACGTTACGCGACGAACTTGTTTTTATCGGGTGGGGGGTCGAGACACTTTCCGCGGTTGCCTTAAAACCAGCCCTTCAACGAAGGGACATCGATCTCCAGACTGGAACCGGGTAAATGCCATGGGACAATTGAGGCAAGAGACGACGGAAGAGTCAATCAAAACAGGTGTGTATATACGCGATTTCCGTCATGCATCCGGCGCAGGCTAACACAAGCCTATGAAATACGGAAGTTTTCGCCCAGATAAACCCGGCGTACATTTTCGTTCTCGACGACTTCATCCGGTGTGCCGGACATCAGAACCTGCCCGTCATGCAGAATGTAGGCGCGGTCGACAATTTCCAGCGTTTCCCGCACGTTATGGTCGGTGATCAGAACACCGATTCCTCGTTTTTTCAGGTCGGCAACCAGATGCCGGATATCGCCGACACTGATCGGATCAACGCCTGCAAACGGTTCATCCAGCAGAAGGTACTTCGGGTCTGCGGCCAAACACCGCGCAATCTCAACGCGGCGACGCTCACCGCCGGAAAGGGCAAGGGCTGGCGCACGGCGCAGGTGTTCAATCGAGAAATCCGACAACAGCTCTTCCAGCCGTTCTTTCCGCCTGTGTGCATGAGGGACAGTGATGTCCAGTACCGCAGCGATATTGTCCTCGACGCTCATGCCTCGAAAGATCGACATCTCCTGCGGCAAATAACCAATGCCCATCCGCGCGCGCCGGTACATCGGCAAAGTCGTAACATTCTGGCCATCTATAGTGACTTTACCGGCCTCAGGGAAAACGAGCCCGGCCACGGAATAAAATGTTGTGGTTTTACCCGACCCGTTGGGTCCCAACAGGGCAACGACTTCGGACCTGTCCAGCGTCATCGAGACGTCGCGGATCACCGTTTTTTTCCGGTAAGACTTCCGCAGCTTCTCAATTCGCAGCCCGGAACTGCCTTCGGCCACTGACAGGTTGGGTCGCGCCATCAATTGTTTCCCTGTTGAAGGATCGTTTTGACGCGTCCGGTCATTGTGGCTGTGCCCGTTGTAAGATTGGCGTTCATCTGGTCGCCGCTGATGATGCTGGGGCCTTGCGTCAGCAGGACATTACCCTTCATGACGATCACACCGGAATCGATTGTGTATTCTGCCCAATCGCCCTCCGCAGCATCCGGCGGGCTGACCAGAACAACATTCTCGGTGGCTTCCATCCGTTCAATGGCTGAGCGTTCCTCGTTATAAATCACCAGAACCCGTTCGGCAGTCAGCCGCATTTCGCCCTGAACTACGATGACATTTCCGAGGAATTCGGCAGACCCGTCCTCCTGATTGACGTTCAATGTTTCGGATGTCACCTCGACCGGAAGGCTCGGGTCGGCATTAGCAGAACCAAAAGCCACCTGCGCCTCTTGCGCAGTTGCGGGAGCGGCACCTGCAACCAGAGCCAGGCACAAAGGAACAAATCGAAAATCGAACACAGGTTATCTTTCTGATTTTTCAGGCTCGTATACCAGCTTCACACCGTCTGTAAAAACAATATGGACCGGTCCGCCCTTTTTTTCAGCCCCGAAGGTCATGCGTCCGGCGGAAAAGTTGCCGATCGGCCCGGTTCCATTTACCCGCCCCGGAGTGTCGCCCCGGATTTCGTCCAGCGACGTGTTGAGCAGATCCGTTGTGACTTTTAGACCGTCGGCGGTTGTAATTACCACATCGCCAACGAAAGTTGCCGTGCCCTCATCTGGGCGGATCAAACCTGAATTGGAGTCCAGAAATATCGTTCCGCCACTGAGAAGCCCCAGACGTCCCCGAAACTCGGATGCGGTCGGGGTTTCGTCTTCGCTGCCCTGCTTTGCTTGGGTGGCCTCGATCTGAACATCTTCGCCTTTACGGGTTGTCCCGCGATATTTCGGCTGAGTGACCACCTGCTGCGCCAGCCGCTCGTCAATGTCTTTCTCAGCAAATGGCACCGACACGTTGGTTTCGATGCTGCGGGACAGTAAGAACACGGTGGACAGCATCAGAATGGCCGCAAGCGGCAACAGAACCTTCAGGAACTGTACCATGCGGGAATACCTGTCCACTTCAGTCTTCCTCAGCCCAGACCGACGCGCAGGCAGTCGTGGATATGCAGAAGACCCAGGGGCTGACCTGATGAAGCCTCGTCAACCACGAACAGAGATGTGATTTTGCGATCATTCATGATCGCCACCGCCTCTTCGGCCAATGCGCCCGGTGTTATGGTGGTCGGACTGGCCGTCATGACCTGCTCGGTCGTTTTATCCAGAAGACCGTCCATGTGCCGGCGCAAGTCACCGTCAGTAATGATACCCGACAACTGCCCCTGCGCATCCGTTACACCGGCCACGCCGAAACCCTTTTGGCTTATTTCGATCAGCGCATCGCTCATCGGGGTGTTCGCTGCGACCAGAGGCAGGGCGTTGCCGGTATGCATCAGGTCACCCACCGTACTCAGCCGCGCTCCCAACTTGCCGCCGGGGTGGAAGGCACGGAAATCCTCGGGGCGGAAATCGCGATACTTCATTAGCGCAATGGCCAGCGCATCGCCCATGGCAAGAGTCAGCGTCGTAGAGATCGAAGGTACCATGCCAAAACCGCAGGCCTCACCCATTGATGGGATCAGCAAATGCACATCCGCCTGTTTCATCAACGTGCTTTCTGGCTTGCTGGAAAGCCCGATCAGCGGAATGCCAAAGCGGCGCGTAAAGGCCAGCAGGTTGGCCAGTTCAGGCGCTTCGCCGGAATTCGATATCGCCAGCACCACATCGTCTTTGGAAACCATCCCCAGATCGCCATGGCTGGCCTCGGCCGGGTGCACGAAATAGGCAGGCGTTCCGGTACTGGCCAGAGTGGCGGCAATCTTGTGGCCGATATGGCCCGATTTTCCGATACCACTGATGATGATGCGCCCGGTGGCTTTCAGGATCAGATGCACGGCTTCGGCAAAATGTTCGTCAAGGCTGTCGGCCAGAACGTCCAGCGCACGGGCTTCATCGGTGACGACCTGACGGGCGGTTTTCAGGAATGCTTCGGTGTCGGTCATGAGTGTGCAAAGATATCCGTTTCGGGCCAACCGGCGAGGTCCAGCTTCGCACGCATCGGCAGGAAATCAAAACAGGCCTGCGCCATCTCGGTCCGGCCCTCGCGCGCCAGCCGCTTGTTCAACTCGTCCCGCAGGCGGTGCAGATAAAGAACGTCCGAGGCCGCATAGTCCAGCTGCGCATCCGTCAGGATTTCAGCGCCCCAATCGCTCATCTGCTGTTGTTTCGATATATCCACGCCAATCAGTTCCTGACACAGGTTCTTCAACCCGTGCCGGTCGGTGTATGTGCGCACCAGCCGGCTGGCGATCTTGGTGCAGTAAACCGGTGCGGCCAAGGCGCCAAAGGTGTTATACATCGCGGCGATGTCGAACCGCCCGAAATGAAACAGCTTCAGGACATCGGGGTTTTCCAGCATGGCACTCAGGTTCGGGGCCTCGGTCTGGCCCTTGTCCACCTGGATGATATGGCTGTTTCCGTCACCTCCTGACATCTGGATCACGCACAGGCGGTCGCGATGCGGGTTCAGCCCCATGGTTTCACAGTCAATGGCCACAACCGGGCCCAGATCCAGCCCATCCGGCAGATCGTTTTTGTACAAATGGTTCGCCACGCGACTATTCCTTTGTGCGATATCGCCCCCGAGATAGGCGGTTTGGTCCCCAAACTCAACGCCGTCCAAAAGTCGCGGGCCATTCGATGCCAAATCCTTGACCTTATCCCCATCGGGGGGATATGGATAAGCCATGTCCAATCACGCCCACCAGTCACATCCACAGATCACGGCCCGGCTGAAGCGGGCCCACGGGCACCTGGCCAAGGTCATTGCCATGCTAGAGGGGCAGGCTCCCTGTTCGGACGTCGCACAACAGCTGTTTGCTGTTGAAAAGGCCGTCACCAATGCCAAACGCGTTTTGATTCATGATCATATCGAACACTGCCTGTCCTCTGACGACGATGGTAGCGGTATCGAAGATTTCAAAGCGATCACAAAGTACCTCTGAGTCATGCTGAGTATTCTGAGAAACCGCACCTACCGCCACCTTTTCGCGGCCCAGATCGTCGCCCTGACCGGAACCGGGCTGGCCACGGTCGCCCTTGGGTTGCTCGCCTTTGATCTGGCCGGGAATGCTGCGGGCCTTGTCCTTGGCACGGCACTGACGATCAAGATGGTGGCTTACGTCACCGTTGCCCCTCTCGCTGCTGCATTTGCCGAGCGTCTGGATCGGCGCAAAATGCTGGTCGTGCTGGACCTGATCCGCGCTGCTGTTGCAGTGTGCCTGCCGTTCGTAACCGAAATCTGGCAGGTTTATGTGCTGATCTTCGTGCTGCAATCGGCCTCGGCAGGCTTCACACCCGCCTTTCAGGCAACGATTCCGGATGTGCTGCCGGACGAAGCAGAATACACCCGTGCATTGTCGCTGTCGCGTCTGGCTTACGATATGGAAAGCCTGCTGAGCCCGGTGTTCGCCGCAGCATTGCTTCTGTTGGTCAGCTTCAACAGCCTGTTCTGGGGCACTGCGCTGGGTTTTGTTGCATCGGCAATGCTGGTTGTCTCGGTTGTGCTCCCGTCACCCAAGCCAAGCAAACCCCGCGGCATCTATGACCGCACCACACGTGGCATTCGTATCTATCTGAAAACACCCCGGTTGCGCGGGCTGCTTGCTCTCAGCTGGAGCGCGGCCGCGCTGAGTTCGATGGTGATCGTCAATACCGTGGTCATCGTGCGCGCCAATCTGGGCCTCTCGGAAAGCGCCGTGGCCATTGCCCTGGCCGGGTTCGGAGGCGGATCAATGCTGGCGGCCTTTACCTTGCCCCGCCTTCTGGATCGGATCGAGGACCGTCGGGTCATGGTCGCAGGCGCCGTTTTTGCCACAGGCTCCATGGCCGTCGCCGCGATGCTGGCCGCAACTGTTCCCATGTCGCTCGGTCTGCTGACCGTGTTGTGGGCACTTACCGGTTTTGGATACTCCACCACACTTACACCTTCGGGCCGCCTTTTGACCCGGTCGGCCCATCCCGAGGATCGCCCTGCCGTCTTCGCCGCGCAGTTTACCCTGTCGCATGGTTGCTGGCTGGTTCTTTACCCGCTGGCGGGGTGGCTGATGACCGTGTTTGGTCCGACCGTGACACTCAGCAGCATGGCGACGCTGTCCGTGGCGGGCGTCGTCGGTGCAATCAGCCTTTGGCCGCGCCTCGATCAAGAGCCGATCACCCACGATCACCCCGACCTGCCGCCCGATCACCCGCATCTGGCCGGGTCAGGCCCACACGCGCATCCGATCATCATCGACGATCTGCACCCGCGCATCCCACGCGAACCTTGAGCAAGGGCTTCTATCTGATCTAAACCCGGAATGACCACGAACCGGAGCCCCAATGGACCAGCTTGACCGTCGCATCATCGCCGCCTTGCAGGCCAATGCACGCGCCTCGACCACGCAGATTGCGACCACGCTGGGTGTCGCCCGTACAACCGTGCACGAGCGAATCAACCGGATGGAACAGCGCGGCCTGATCGAAGGGTATTCCGTGCGTCTCGGGTCCACGGAAGACACACCGAAAGTGCAGGTCATCGTCATGCTCGAGGTACAGCAGAAGGAAACCACCCGGATCATCAGGCGGCTCGAGGCCTACCCGGAGGTCAAACTATGCCTTTCGATCAACGGAGAATTCGACCTTATGCTGTCGGCAGAGGCGCCCAGGCTGGAAGATCTGGACATTCTGGTCGACGACCTGGCGAAGATTCCCGGTGTCCTGCGCACCAATACCAGTGTCGTGTTCGGGCGCAGGATCGACCGAAACTGAAACGGCGATAACTCTCTGTAAACCGATCGTTGGCTAGCTTGGCCGGGATAGATCAGAATCCCGGACCGGCAGAATGCCAAATCAAAAGATCCCGCTTGTTCTCATGTTGTTGCCTGTGCTTTTGGCGCAGGCAGGATTTGCCATGCCAGATGCCAAAGCCGGTGACCTGTGCGATCAGGCCGCGCGCCGCGCCGCTCTGTCCGAAGGCGTGCCCTTGGACGTGCTGCGCGCCATCTCGCGCGTTGAAACCGGGCGCGCACTGGACGACCGGTTGCAGCCCTGGCCCTGGACGATCAATGTCGGCGGTCAGGGGTACTGGTTCAAGTCCGAGGTCGAAGCCAAGGCCTATGCGTTCAAAATCTTCAAAACCGGCGCACGCAGCTTTGATGTGGGCTGTTTTCAGATCAATTATCGCTGGCACGGCAAAGCCTTCCGTTCGATAGACGCGATGTTCGATCCCGATGAGAACGCAACCTACGCCGCCCGGTTCCTGAATGACCTGCATGCCGAGCTTGGATCGTGGCCCGCGGCCGCGGGGGCATATCATTCCCGCACGACATCCCTTGCCGAAGCTTACAAAGGGCGATTTCAAACGGTGCTGGCACAGCTCGAAGGCACGTCCCAAACCCGGGTTGCGGCCACGCCCCGCGATCCGTTCACCGGGGCCGGTCTCCCCTTGATCCCGATGCAGACCGCTACGCCCCACACCGGGGCGCTGGGGTCTCTGGTGCCAGCCGCAGGCACCGCAACCGCGTTTGTCGCCTTCAATTAGGAGTTTCGCGTGCCCAAGATCGACATCCGGTCCCTGTTTTCACCAACTGTCCTGCTGGCGATTGCGCTGATGACGGTCATCGTCATGATGATCCTGCCCATGCCAGCCTGGGTTCTGGACGTGGGGCTGGCTACCTCCTTTGCGCTGGCGATCCTGATCTTTACCCTGACACTGTTCATTGAGCGCCCACTGGATTTTTCGTCTTTCCCGACGATTCTGTTGGCGTCTCTGATGTTGCGCCTGTCGTTGAATGTATCGTCGACGAAACTGATTATCGGGCAGGGGCACACCGGCCCGAATGCGGCAGGAGACGTGATCGAAGGTTTTGCCAGTTTCGTCATGGGCGGCAGCATTTTTCTTGGCCTGGTGGTGTTTGGCGTTCTGCTGATCGTGAATTTCATGGTCATCACCAAAGGCGCTGCCCGCATGGCCGAAGTAGGCGCACGCTTTGCCCTTGACGGAATGCCGGGCAAACAACTTGCGATCGACAGCGACATGTCCGCCGGGGCAATCGATCATCAGCAGGCCAAGGAACGGCGAGAGCTGGAACAGCAGGAGACGACATTCTTTGGCTCTCTCGACGGTGCGTCGAAATTCGTGAAGGGAGACGCCGTCGCCGGGCTTCTGATTACACTGCTAAACCTCGTTATGGGCCTGGTCATGGGCGTTGTCGTGCATGGAATGCCCGTGGCCTCGGCGTTCGAAACCTATGCGATTCTGACTGTCGGCGACGGGTTGGTGTCCCAAATCCCTGCAGTTATCATTTCTATTGCTTCTGCCCTGCTGCTGGCACGGGGCGGTACGCAAGGGGCCACAGACAACGCCATCTTTTCTCAACTTGGCCGCCACCCGGCAGCATTGTCTACCGTCGCGATGCTTATGGTTCTGTTCGCGCTGGTGCCCGGCCTCCCTTTTCTGCCATTCATCCTCGGCGCAGCAATACTGGGATTTGCGGCCTACAGTGTTCATCGAAAGCAGCGAGACACAGAGGCATCAACAAAGCTGCCTTCGACAGAAACCGAAACGCCAACATCCCAAGCCATCGGAGACATTCTGGACCTGGATGATGTCCATCTGGAGTTCGCCCCGGATCTGGTCAGCATGGTTCTGAATCCGGGCACCGGGTTGGACGCCCGTATTGCCAATATGCGCACCTATGTGGCGTCGACCTTTGGCCTGATACTGCCCGAGATCCGCTTAACTGACCGTGCCGACCTGCCGACCGGAACGTATGTGATCAAGGTCCAGGGCGTCGAACAGGCGCGCGGTGTCTTGCATCCCGATCTGATCCTGGCGCTCGTGCAGGACGGTTTTGACCTGTTACCGGAGGGCAATGACGTGACCGAGCCGGTCTATGGTGCTCCAGCACGCTGGATCCTGCCCAAAGATCAGGAGGACGCCGCGCTGAATGGTGCCACTATAGTCTCACCACCCGAGATTCTTGCCACCCATCTGCTGGAGATCATCAAACGAAACTTCTCGCGCCTGCTGACCCTGAAATCGCTCCGTCGCCTGCTGTCCGAAATGACTCGCTTGAGCGACCCGGTACGCGCCGAAGCCAACCGCAAACTGCTGGATGAACTGATCCCCGACAAAGTGCCGATCGACACCTTGCACGCAGTTCTGCGCCTGCTGCTCGACGAACGTGTGTCAATCCGCAACATGGCGCTGATACTTGAAAGTGTTGCCGAGGCGCGGCTGACCGCCACTCAACCCGAAGGCATCTGCGAACTGGTGCGTCAGCGTCTTGGCTTTCAGTTGGTCGCGGACATTAAGCGCGAGGATGGCTCAATCCCTCTGATCCAGTTGGCCCCTGAATGGGAGGACACATTCACCTCTTACCAGATCGACGCCCCCAATGCCGGCATGGATGTCGCGCTGCCCCCGAACCTGTTCAACAAACTGGCCGACGGCGTTGTAAGCAGCATCGCAAAATCCGCTGACAACGGCCTGTTTCCGGCCGTCGTGACCTCGACCCGGCGCCGTAGGTTACTGCGCACAATCATGCAGGCGCGCGGCGTGTCCAACCCGGTTTTGTCCTTCGAAGAAATCGGGTTGGAAGCCAAGCCAGCTTTGGTCGGAACTGTTGCCGCGTGATCGCCCTGCCACCAGAAATGCTGTCTCAGCTTGCCGAAACAATCTGGCAGGCCTTCGTTGTGTTTCTGCGTGTCTCTGCTCTTGTCTCGCTGCTTCCAGCTTTCGGTGAACAAAGTATCCCGACACGGGTTAAGCTTGGTGCTTCTGTTGCTTTCACCCTGATCACATTGCCCGCTGCGCCCGCCGTCAGAATTGACTCCAGCCTGTGGGCGACCGTGCGACTGGTCGGGACCGAAGTTCTGATCGGGCTTGTCCTGGGGATAGGCTTACGCCTTTTCGTTCTCGCACTGCAAACCGCAGGGTCCATTGCGGCTCAGTCAACGTCATTGTCGCAATTGCTGGGCGGCGCGGCGGCCGATCCGGTCCCCGCTATGGGATATCTGCTGACCCTGGCAGGGCTGACACTTGCGGCAATCATGGACCTGCACGTCCGGGCCGCACAGTTTCTGATCCAGAGTTACGCGTTGTTTCCAATAGGATTGGCACCCGGAGCTGCGGATGTGTCACGCTGGGGTTTGCACCAGGTCGCAAACAGCTTTGGGCTGGCTTTTGCACTGGCAACGCCATTCGTCATCGCTTCCTTGATCTATAACTTGGCCCTTGGGGTCATCAACCGGGCGATGCCGCAGCTGATGGTGGCCTTCGTGGGTGCTCCGGCGATTACCTTTGCTGGGCTGTTACTGCTGTTTGCAGGCACACCGCTGATCCTTTCCGTGTGGGCTGACGCGCTGATCGCCTTCTTCACCAACCCGATGGGAGCGCAGAGATGAGCGCAGGTGATGACGACAGCGACAAGTCATACGAACCGACATCACAAAAACTGCTGAAAGCACGTGAGAAAGGTGAGGTTCCCAAATCCAATGACCTGTCGGTTGTGGCGGCATATGCCGGGTTTCTGATCGCCCTTCTGACGGTCGGGCAATACACCGTCGAGCAAATGGGCACGGTGTTCATGGTTCTGATCGACCAGTCCGACGAACTCTCGCGGCTTCTGACGGCAGGGCCTTCGCATGCTCTGGTTGCAGGGGTTTTGAAGAGTGCCCTGCTTCCGGTGGCATTGCTGTTCTGCCTTCCCGCTGCGGCTGTTCTTCTAAACTTGATCGCCCAGCGCGCGCTGATCTTTGCCCCAAGCAAACTGAAACCAAAACTTTCGCGTATCTCCCTGGTTTCGAATGCCAAAAACAAGTTTGGGCGTGGCGGCTTGTTTGAGTTTGCCAAAAGCACCGCCAAGCTGTTGATCTACGGCACCTGTCTTGCGCTTTTTCTCAAAGCCAACCTAACCGAGATTCTGTCGGCCAGCGCGGCACCGGCAAAGTCATCCATTCTGCTGATGATGAACCTGCTGTTTCGCTTTCTGTTCATCGTTATCGCAGTCGCGCTGGCCATCGGGGTTGTCGATTTCCTTTGGCAATACGCCGAGCACATGCGCAAGAACCGTATGTCACGCAAGGAAATTATTGATGAAACAAAGGATGCCGAGGGCGACCCCCATGTCAAACAACACCGGCGCCAGCGTGCACAGGAGATTGCTACCAACCAAATGTTGGCAGATGTTCCTAACGCGGATGTTGTGATCGTAAACCCCACCCATTTTGCTGTGGCGCTGAAATGGACACGGGTTGCGGGCAGCGCCCCGGTTTGTGTTGCCAAAGGTGTGGACGAAGTTGCCGCCACCATCCGCTCTGCCGCAGGAGAGGCTGGTGTCCCGATCCATTCAGACCCTCCCACAGCACGTGCGCTTCACGCGACCGTGGATATCGGTCAGGAGATTGCCGGAGAGCACTATCGTCCTGTTGCCGCCGCGATCCGGTTTGCCGAAGCAATGCGAAAACGCGCAAAGGAGCAAGTTCGATGAAACACACTCCGCTACCTGACTTGGAAAAAGTAACCAACGCCGCGTTTCAGAAGCATTTCCAGGCACTGCGACCGATCCTTGAGGCCGAGGCTCGGATTCAGCAACAACTTGCCAGATTGGACAGTCAACTCAATCAGGCGCGCCAAGACAGCGCCAAGATCGAAGGCTATCAGGTTTCAGGGACCGACGTTCTCTGGAATGGCTGGGAGTCCGCGACGCGGAGACAATTGAACCTGCAACTTGCCCGAACTCGCGCGCAGAAACTTGCCGGAATGGCAGCTTTACGTACAGCTTTTGGGCGAAAACAAGCCGTAGAAACATTGCGGATGAAAGTTCAGCAGGTTAACCGAAAAGCGAAGGCCAGAAAACACTTCGGGCAATAGCTCGACCGGCCCGAAATATCGGGCAAATTAGCGTCAGCTATCTTGTCGGTTTACACTCAGAATCAGCACTTTGGACACGTCTTCACCAAATTCTTTGCGCGCTACTTCCAGCAAGGAATTCCGCAATACGTCCAGGTTCCCGGATTCTGTAAAAGCCCCGTCAAAACCACCCATGTTTGCATGGTCAAAAAGAACCCGAAGAAAGCCATCTCTGAGTTTAGGCTCGATTGCATAATAGGTTTCTGTAATGGCCGGGTTCGCCTCAAGGCTCAGCGACAGCGTTACCATGGCTTCGATCTGGTCGTCTTTCACAACGGGGACGACGAATTGCTTGGTCATTTTCAGATACCCGAAGCCATCTCCCTTATCTTTTTTCTTTGACTTACCTGACTTTTTATCAATCGCCTTGACCTCTTTGACCGCTTCTTTTGCAGAAGCTGCACTTTCAGGATTTTTCGCAGGAGCAAGAACCAGACCCGCGCCAATACCCGCACCAAGCCCGACAATCAAAAAAAACACAGGTATCAATTTCGCGATCACGATCTCACCTCAGAATGGCAAAAGTGAATCAAGAACTTGCTGGCCATAACGGGGTTGCTGGACATCCGTTATCTGCCCTCTGCCGCCATACGACACCCGCGCCGACGCGATTTTGTCATAGGTGATTTCATTTTGCCGCGAGATGTCCTGCGGGCGGACGTATCCTTCCACAAGAAGCTCTCTTAGTTCGAAATTGACCCGCAACTCCTGAGATCCCTCTATCGAAAGAACTCCGTTCGGCAACACATCCAGCACTGTTGCGGCAACACGTAGAGTCAGCTTTTCGTTTCTCCTGACCGATCCCCGTCCAGAGCTTGAAGAATCCGCCTCAATCGAAACGGCTTCATCCAGCGATGCGCCCTCGGGCAAGTTCTTCTGCACACGCTGAGGCAGGCCGAAGAGGCTGGGAACTTCAAGGTTCTCGGACCCAGATCTGGATCGTCTGGTGTTGTTCGAGATTTCAGCTTTTTCATCCAGCTCGATGACAACGGTCAGGATGTCTCCTTTCTTGATCGCGCGCTGGTCGCCTAGCAGCGAATGCTGCCCGCCGCTCCACAAAGAGGACCGGTCAACATTTCGCTGGGGTTGCGTATGCAATGGCAAACCCGGCCACAACATTGCAACCTGTTCCGGGGAGTCTTCGTTTGGAGTGAAACTTGGCGGTTTGCCCAAATGATCCATTCGACTACAAGCGGACAAGACAAAAGCCGTTAGGAGAAGGGTTTTTGACAATCCGTGCATCACTTTACCTCGATTTGACCGTCCGGGCGGATTCGGCCTGTTACGGTTGTTCGGGACGAAAGGTTCATGACACGAATGCGATCCCCCGCTGCGCCACGCCCCAGGGCTCGGCCCTCTGTGGTGATCGACAAAGGTTGGCTGCTGAACACCAGCACAACCAGATCGTTTCGATCGACGATGGCAGGCGGCCCAACATCGGAGTCACGAATTGGACGACCGGGGTAGAGCGCCACTCGGGCCTCTTGTCCGATCAAACGGTCAGGATCGGAAATTGCATCGGCAATATCCGTTGGTTTAAACTCGAGATCGGCCGCAGAAATGACTTCCTTGGCCCGGATCGTACGTGTCGAAACCACAATGTCAGCCTGAGCGGCAATTGGCGCCATTAGCATCAGAGTAAATAAAAGACGTCGCATCACCGCACCTGCGTTGTCGCACTCATCATCTGGTCCACCGCCGTGATGACTTTGGCATTCATCTCATAGCCGCGTTGCGCTTCGATCAGCTCGGCAACCTCGCGCACGGCGTCGACCGAGCTGTCTTCCAGATATCCCTGCCGCAAAATTCCCAGACCATCTTCGCCCGGAGTACCCAGAACCGGAGCGCCAGAGGCTTCGGTTTCCTTGAACAGATTGCCTCCGATGGCTTCCAGCCCTTTGGCGTTCGAGAAACTGGCCAGAGCAAACTCCCCAAGCAACTGACCTTCGGGAGAGTCGTCAAAATATGCATAGACCTCACCCGACGCATTGATCGAAACAGAACGAGCATCATCAGGAATGGTGATTTCGGGTGAAACCGCAAACCCGTCCGAAGTGACGATCAGACCTTCTGCCGACCGTTTCAGGCTGCCATCGCGCGTATAGGCGGCCTGACCGCTGGGCAGGGTCACCTCGAGATAGCCACGACCTTCGATCGCCACATCCAGATCGCTCCCGGTGGCCGACAAGGCGCCTTGCTCCAATTGCACTGTCACCGCTGCCGGTCGCACGCCCAGTCCCAGTTGAATACCCGTAGGCAGAACCGTTCCGTCCGATGCGTTCACAGTGCCGGCCCGGGCCATCTGCTGATAATGCAAGTCGGCGAATTCCGCCCGCCGGGCGTTGTAGCCGGTGGTATTCATATTCGCCAAGTTGTTCGAGATCGTCTCGACCCGCATCTGTTGCGCTGTCATCCCGGTGGCCGCAATTTTAAGGGCTCGCATGTCTAACTCTCCTCATCCAATTCAGCGCATCAGCGCTTTGAGTGCGCCACGCACGCGCTCATCTTCACTCTCGAGAAAACTTTGCCCCAGCTCATAGGCGCGCTGGATTTCCACCAATCGGGTCACCTGCTGAATGGCGTTCACGTTTGACCCTTCGAGAAAGCGATGCAAAACCACCGGCTCATCGACCGGATCAATTGCGCCATCAGTACGGAAACGTGTGTTCCCTTCGCGTACAAGTTCGCTCGTGTCGGCGACGTTGAAAACGCCCAGCTGACCCAGAAGTTGACCATTCACACTCAGCGTTCCGTCGCTGCCGACATCGATTGACGCGGCATCAGGCGGGATAAACACGGGGGCGCCATTGGCATCGAGCACACGTGCGCCATCCATTGAAACCAGATCGCCATCAGCATTGGGAGAAAAGCTGCCAGCCCGCGTCAGCCGGTTGCCATCCTGGGTTTCGACCATGAAGAACCCGTCGCCTTCGATAGCGAAATCAAATTGCCCGCCGGTTTGCGTAAGCACACCCTGCTGCATCGACGTATTTCGCGCCTCGGCCCGGCTCATGGAGAGGGAGGGGCTGTTCGGCACAACCTGAATGAACTCTGAGAACACTAACCCCTGCTGGCGATAGCCGGTCGTGTTGGCATTTGCGATGTTATTCGCAACCAGGCGCATTTCATTCATCAGCCCGGACTGGCGGGACAAGGTGACATAGGCGGTGTCCATCAGCGACCTCCTGCGATCAATGGAACAAGCGTTCCGGTGAAAAACGTAACCAGGGTCTGAGTCATGAACCCCATCGAGATCCAGAACACGACGACGATGGCGATCAGTTTGGGAACGAAGGTCAGCGTCATTTCCTGTATCGACGTCAGCGCCTGGAACAGACCGACGATCAGACCCGAAACCAGAGCAACCGCCAGAATCGGAACCGATGTGATGACCGCGATCCAGAGGGCCTGACGCACGATGTCAAAGAAAAGACCTTCGCTCAGCATGGTATCAGACCGGCATCCGCAGGATTTCCTGATAGGCCTCGACCACCTTGTTGCGAACGATCACAGCTGTCTCAACGGCCAGTTCGGTCTGTGCCAGCGCCTGCACAAGCGCGTGCGGGTCGGCTTGCCCGACCATCGCGGTCTGCGACATCTGCTCGCTGTGTCTCAGCGTGGATGCAAAGTCCTGAAAACCTGCCTTCAGTCCCTGCACCATGCCCGAGTGATCGGGGTCGGCCTGGGTTGCAGGACGTGCACCGGCATAATTCTGCGCGGCGGTTAAGGATCGGATGTCCATTCTGGCTGTCCTTTATTTTCTGAGCAATTCCATCAACGACGACGACATTTGCCGTGTTTGATCGAACATCTTGAGGTTGGCTTCATAACTCTGCTGCGCCTCGCGCGCGTCAGCGATTTCGATCATCAGATCGACATTCGATCCCTGATAGTGACCACTGGCATCTGCCATCGGGTGGCCGGGGTCGAAAATGCGTGTCAGGTCGCGTCGATCAAGCTTTACACGGCCGGCTTGCACCACGTTCTGACCATCTTTTTCGATGGTCTCAAACGGCACTGTCTTGCGTCGATACCCGGGCGTATCCGCATTCGATATGTTTTCGGACACGTGGCGCAGCCGGGCTGCCTGCGCACGCAGGGCGCTGGCGGATGCAGCCAATGAGTGGGAAAAATCGCTCATCCTCGGCCTCCTTATCCACGTCCCAGACTGGTGCGAAGGATGTTCATCGAGGATTTGTAGATCGCCAACGCGCGGTCGTGCTGTCGTTTTACCTCGACCGATTTCAGCATCTCTTCTTCAAGCGATACGCCGTTGCCATTTGGATCACCCGACGGAGCGGCCTGGTGCTCTGCCCAGGGCTGCGCACCCGTGCCGCCGTGCAGATGACCACGCCGCGTGGCCACCATGGTCACTTCGCGTCCTGAGGTTTCAAGTGCTTTATGGAAGGGCTCAATATCGCGCGGCTGGTAGCCCGGCGTATCCGCATTGGCCATGTTGCGCGCAATCACCGCCTGCCGTTGCCCGGCATGGGTTGCCATTGCGTACGCGGTCTTAAGGACGTTCAAGTCATAGAACATCGGGGCTTCTCCCTCGATCAATTTCAACCAAGGCTTAACCCCGATTCCTTTAGAAACCGTTTTCAGAACCCAATTGGAGAACCTAAGATGTCCGATCTCGACCCGATGCTTCTGAAACATGAATTCGATCGGATGACTTCGATCCGCCACGTGGGTCTGGTCAGCGGCGTCGCACAAGGGTTGATCGAGATCAGTGGCCTCAACGAACATGCGCGAATCGGAGACTTGCTTACATTGCGGCGGCGCGCGGGGCCCGATCTGGCCGGTGAAGTGCTGCATGTGTGTGCAGACCATATCCATATGATACCGGGTGCCGCCCCGGATGGTGTCAGCCTCGGGGATCGCGTGTATCTCGATCCCTCGCCGGGATTCGCGCCCGCATTGCACTGGCTTGGGCGCGTCATTGATCCGTTTGGCAAACCGCTGGACGGAAAACCCCTGCTGAACGGGCCACAGGATCGCGATATCATGCAGGCACCCCCGCCTGCGGTGGCGCGCAAGCCATTGGGAAAGCGGATGGCCACCGGACTATCCGTTCTCAACACCATGCTGCCGATTGTGCGCGGTCAACGCGTTGGGCTGTTTGCGGGATCGGGTGTGGGGAAATCAACGTTGCTGTCGACGCTGGCGCGCTTCATGCAGGCTGACGTGGTTGTGGTGGCTCTCGTCGGCGAACGTGGGCGTGAAGTGAACGAGTTTGTTGCCCGCGCTATTGGTCCGGAAGCCATGAAGCGCACTATCGTGGTCGCCGCAACGTCCGACCAGTCTGCATTGGCGCGCAGACGGTGCGCGTGGTCGGCCATGTCAGCGGCAGAGTTTCTGCGGGATCTGGGGCTGAACGTTCTGTTTCTGGCCGATTCGGTAACCCGTTTCGCGGAAGCGCACCGTGAAATCGCCGTTGCCATGGGCGAATCTCCTTCGCTCCGAGGATATCCACCCTCTGTCACCCCGCTGATTGCCAATCTGTGTGAACGCGCAGGCCCCGGCACGCAGGAGCACGGTGATATCACCGCCGTGTTCAGCGTCCTGGTCGCGGGTTCCGACATGGATGAACCCATCGCCGACATTCTGCGCGGTGTATTGGACGGGCATATCGTGCTCAGCCGCGAGATTGCCGAACGCGGGCGCTTCCCGGCCATCGACCTCAGCAAATCCGTATCCCGCAGCCTTCCAGAGGCCGCGTCCGAGGCCGAGAACCAGATGATCAACGAAACCCGCAAACTTGTCGGCAGCTACGAACAATCCGAAGTCATGATAAAGGCCGGGCTGTATTCAGAAGGATCAGACCCGCTCTTGGATCAGGCCGTGCGCGTTCATGAGGAGTTGGACTCGTTTTTTAGCAAACCCGATTCCGAAGGGATTGAAAACAGCTTTAACCGCTTATCGCTGACTCTGCGCCGGGCTTCCGCCGGCCTGCCGCGTTAGCGAACTCTGAGCAGTTTTAAGTATTAAGGCCGCCTTAAGACCTGCACAGCTATTCAGATAGTCGGGTGATAAAAAGGTGGTGGAGATGGGTGCGCAAACCAATGCGGCGCCAATCATCATCAAGAAGAAGCGTGTATCGGGTGGCGATGGCCATCACGGTGGCGCGTGGAAAGTCGCGTATGCAGACTTTGTTACGGCCATGATGGCCTTCTTCATGTTGATGTGGCTGCTGAACGCAACAACGGAACAGCAACGAAAAGGGTTGGCAGATTATTTTGCGCCAACAATCCCGCTGAGCCCGGAATCCGGCGGCGGCGACGGAGCCTTTGGCGGCGACAGCATGTTGTCTGAAGACACGCTGTTGCGAGACGGTCAGGGTGCCACGACCAGGCACCCGACCGAATCGCATCAAGCCCGTGGTTCAATCGGAGTGAATGCCGAAGGCGGCGGCAAAGAAAACAAGGAAGACTTCACTACGTTGGAGGCGCAACTGCTGGGGCGTACCGGTGAAAGCGAGGTCTCGGACAAACTGCTCAAGCATATCGTCACACGGGTCACCGATGAAGGTTTGGTTGTGGAACTGTTCGACACCGACGATCAGGCATTGTTCGAATCAGACTCTGACAAACCAACCAGCTTTCTGCGGGCCCTGGCCCTGATCATCGCCCGGGCCTCGGATCTTGTTGTCAATTCGATTGCTGTCGAAGGGCATGTCAGTGCGTCTCCGGTTGTGCAGGCGCGCAACACAGCCTGGAATCTGTCCACCGCCAGGGCACAAACATTGCGTCAGTTACTGCAGGACAAGGGCGTTGAGGCACAAAGGATGGATCGTGTTACGGGCCATGCAGACAGAGAATTGTTCTCCGACAATCCCATGGCTGCGCGAAACAACAGGATAGAAGTGATCTTCCTGCGCCAACCCTGAACTATAGAGCGCATTTTACATGTTAGCGCGCTGTTAAGGGGCTGTGCGTTACCTGTTGCACCAAAGACGGACGCAACAGAAGGGCGCACCCATGACCATTTCCTCTTCGCTCAATGCCGGTGTGGCGGCGCTGAAAGCCAATGCCAACAGGCTGGCGACGATATCCGACAACATCGCGAATTCTTCGACCTTTGGGTACAAACGGGTCGAGACGGATTTTCATTCAATGGTCACGTCCGGTCAGGGTGGCAGCTATTCGGCAGGCGGCGTGCGGACGACAAGCCAGCGCATGGTTGATCAGCGCGGGCCTCTGGTCACAACCAGCAACTCAACTGATCTGGCAGTACGGGGGCGCGGCATTTTGCCTGTGCGCCCCAGCTCTCAGGTCGGGAATAACTCGAACGAGATGTTGCTGACAACAACAGGGTCATTCCGTACCAATGAAGAAGGATATTTGGTCACCGAATCTGGCCTTGTTCTTCTGGGATGGCCCGCTGCACCAGATGGCACTATTCCACCGGTTTCGCGCGACACGCCTGCTGCGCTTGAACCCATTCAGCTGAGTGTCAACCAGTTATCGGGCGCGCCCACCACGCAAATGAACCTGCGTATGAACTTGCCGGCCACGGCGACAGATGCGGGTGCTCCGGGGGACGTTCAACCTTTGTCGGTTGAATATTTCGACAATCTCGGCAAATCCGAGAGCATCGATATTGAACTGACCCCAACTGTTCCCGCATCCGGCAGCAGCAACGAATGGACCATGGTCTTGCGTGACTCGGCCTCGGGCAGCGCGATCATTGGGGAATACACGCTGACCTTCACCGACAACCGAACGGCTGGCGGCACCTTGGCTAGCGTCACACCTGTTTCTGGCGGTGCTTATGACCCAGCAACGGGCAGTGTCATGGTAAATGTTGCCGGCGGACCGGTTGAGGTCAATATTGGCCTGATTGGGGATGCAGATGGCATAACCCAATTGTCCGACACGTTTGCACCTGTTTCGATCACACGTGATGGTTCTGCCGTTGGCACAATGACCAGCGTTCAGGTCGATGAGAACGGATATGTCTACGCGTTGTACGACACCGGCGTCAGCCGCCGAATGTACCAGATTCCGCTGGCAGATGTCCCCAATCCCAACGGCCTGACCGCGTTGGACAGCCAGACCTACGCGCCATCCCGTGAAAGCGGCACGTTCTTTCTTTGGAACGCAGGCGAAGGTCCTACCGGAGATCTCGTCTCGTTCGCGCGTGAAGAATCCACCACGGATGTGGCCACCGAGCTGACATCCTTGATCCAAACGCAACGCGCCTATTCTTCCAGCGCCACAGTGATCCAGACGGTGGACGAGATGCTGCAGGAAACGACAAACCTGAAACGTTGATCAAGCTCTGACCTAAAGAAAGGAGCGGCCTCATGAACATGTCGACAGCACTGAATAATGCATTGGGCGGGCTGACTGCGGCCAGTCGCGGGGCCGCTGTGGTGTCCGGAAACATCGCGAATGCGCTGACCCCCGGTTATGCGCGTCGGTCTCTCGAACTTACGACAAGTCCAATATCCGGAAATGGCGTCCGCACCGTTGGCGTGGTCCGGCATCAGGATCCGGTTTTGACCGCCAACAGACGTTCGTCTGACGCCGAACTCACCTTTCGATCGGCCATTTCGGACTTTCACTCGCAGTTCGAACAACTGGTGGGGTCTCCTGCCGACGGCCCTTCGCTATCTACCCGTCTGTCCTCGTTAGAAAACGCCTTTATCACGGCGGCCAGTCTGCCTGACTCTATCGAACGGCTGGATCAGGTTGCGCGTTCGGCCCGCGATCTGACCAATGAACTGAATGCAGCATCAGAGGGCGTGCGCCAGGCGCGCTCGGACGCAGATCGAAAAATCGGCGCTCAGATCGACAGCCTGAATCAGACTCTGAAAGATATCGAAGACCTGAATGCCAAGCTTCCCGCCATACAGAACTCTGGCGGTGACATCGGTGCCCTGTTGGATCAGCGACACGTCCTGATCGATCAGGTCAATGCCCTGATCCCGGTCAATGTCGTACCTCGCGCCAATGATCAGGTGTCGCTGTACTCAGAAGGTGGGTTGATCCTGCTGGAAGGCAAAGCCTCGGAATTCACGTTTTCTACGACCGGTGAAACAAAGCCCCACATGGCAGTGGCAAATGGTCTGTTGTCCGGTCTGGAAATGAACGGCAACCCGGCACGGACAAGCGGAGACAACGCTCAAATCCGCGGCGGGGCGCTGATGGCGCAGTTCACCATCCGTGACGAATTATCGGTTGAGGCGCAGGTTCAGCTGGACACGGTTGCGCAAGACTTGATTGAGCGATTTGAAACGCCGGGTTTGGATATGTCGGTTCTTGCGACAGATCCCGGTCTGTTTACCGATAACGGCAACCGCTTTGATCCAGCATCTGTTGTCGGACTTGCATCACGGATCTCACTCAATTCGACGGTAGACCCTGACAATGGCGGGGACAGTTGGAAACTGCGCGCGGGTCTGGGTGCCGCAACACCGGGTGACCCCGGGCAGGCCGTACAACTGCGCGCGTTCGGGGACATATTAACCGACGCGCATCCGATACCCGGCGGGCTGTTCGGTACGGGAAACATGCGCGCTGCCGAGTTGACCGAGGCCCTGTTGTCGAAAGCAGGCGCATACGCCCATGCCGCAGATCAGCGCAAGACTTTTGCAAACAGCTTCCAGCAGCAAATGGCGCAGATCGAGGCCGCCCAGGCCGTGGATTCCGATCAGGAACTGCAACGGCTCATGCAGGTCGAACAGACATATGCCGCAAACGCCCGTGTCATCTCTGTTGTTGACGAGCTTCTGGAAACTCTTCTGAGGTTGTGACCATGAACATCACTTCTATCGGCGATTTGGCGCGAGGAATGACCTTGCGAACCCGCGCAACAAATATCAAAACCCAGATCGAAACCCTCTCTTACGAGATGTCCACCGGGCAGGTAAAGGACATCTCGGGTCGGCTTGGCGGGGATTATTCACAAATTCTGGATCTCGACCGCAGCCTCGCCAGACTCGACGCCTTTGGCATCGCAACGTCCGAAGCAGCCCTGTTCACCGATGCCATGCAACTGAGCCTAAAAACCTTCGGAGATTCGGTTGGAGACATGACCGCGTCTTTACTGGCTTACGGAACCGCCAATCAGCCCGTTAATCATGAACAAGCGTCACAACAGGCCAAAAATGAGCTGGACACGATGATCTCGACGCTGAACACACGTGTGGGTGGGCGCAGCCTGTTTTCCGGCACTGCCACTGATGTGTCGCCGCTGTCCTCTTCGGACGGTCTTTTGGCAGCGCTGAAGTCGCAGGTAACCGGGCTTGTCACCGTCTCCGATATCCGGCTGGCGGCGGATACCTGGTTCAACGACCCGGCAGGGTTTGACGCCGTATTTTATCAGGGGTCAAGCAACACCCTGTCTCCGATGCAGATATCGGAAAACGAAAGCGTCACGCTGCCGATCACGGCAATGGACCCGGCGTTCAAGGCCGCTCTCAGGGATGTTGCAGTAGCCGCACTGGCCACTGACAGCACATTGGCGCTTTCTCCCGGTCAACGCACCGCTTTGTTCACGCAGTTGGGTGTCGATCTGGCCAATGCACAGGATGCAACCGTGAAACTCCGGGCAAAAGTCGGAGCGGCCGAAGCCCGCATTGAAGAGGCCGCAACACGCAATTCCGCAGCCCGAACCAGTCTGGAATTCAGCCGGAACGAACTGATCGCGGCCGATCCTTATGAGACGGCAGCGAAACTGCAAACGGTGCAATTTCAGTTGGAAAGCCTGTATTCCGTAGCCGTTCGCAATGCGAACCTGTCTCTTGTAAATTTTCTGAGATGAGGGCGCTGATTTTTCTCCTGATCCTCCTTCCCGGCATGGCCTGGGCTGGGGCAATACGTCTCAAGGACCTCGTGGATTTTGATGGTGTCCGGGGCAACGATCTTGTGGGTTACGGTCTGGTTGTCGGTTTGAACGGAACCGGCGATGGGTTACGCAACGCGCCTTTCACCGAAGAGATCATGTCCAACATCCTTGAACGTCTTGGTGTCAACGTCACCGGTGAGGATTTCCGACCCAAAAACGTGGCGGCGGTATTGGTCACAGCCAGCCTGCCACCTTTTGCAAGGGTGGGTGGTCAAATCGATGTAACGGTTTCAGCCATAGGCGATTCCAACAGCCTGCTAGGCGGCACTCTGATCATGACCCCGCTGAACGCGGCCGACGGACAAATCTATGCGGTTGCACAGGGCACAATCCTTGCGGGCGGCGTTTCGGCTGAAGGAGAGGCAGCTTCAGTCGTGCGCGGGGTACCAACCTCGGGCGTTATTCCGTCCGGCGCAAGGGTCGAGCGTGAAATTGACTTCGACCTGTCAACCCTCACTCAAATGCGCCTTGCACTCAGAGAGCCCGATTTCACCACAGCCGCACGTATCGAAACCGCGATAAACACCGAGTTCAACAGAGCCGTGGCGATCATGCGGGATTCCGGTACGGTTGAGCTCAACGTCGCGGCGACGCAGGCAGTTTCAACAGCCCACGCCATAGGGCGCATTGAGAACATTCTGGTTGAACCGGAATCAAAAGCGCGTGTTGTTGTCGATCAACGCTCTGGTACCATTGTCATGGGACAGGAGGTCCGTATTTCGCGTGTGGCAGTCTCTCAAGGCAATCTGACGCTGACGGTTCAGGAGGCACCGATTGCGGTTCAGCCCAACCCGTTTGCCAGAGGTGAAACAGTGGTCGTGCCACGTACAATCGCAGGGATCGAGGAAGAAGAAGGGACCGGCCTCGCCGAAATCCCCGAGGCCACCACGTTGTCCGAGGTTGTCGCCGGTCTGAACGCGCTTGGGGTCTCGCCTCAGGACATGATCGACATTCTGAAAACGATCAAGGCAGCAGGCGCACTGCATGCGGAATTCATCGTCAGGTGAAGGGCCTGGATGGGCGCGCTGCTGGCACGCCCGCCAAAGCTGCGGTCTATTTCGATTTCCAGCTGTCCAGCCAGCGGCGAAACCTGTTGCGCCGCTCTTCAATGGCATCACCGGCTGCATATAGCCCGTCTTCCACGTTTTCGATCATCGGATCGATCCGAGCCTGCCGGAACCTGCGCCAACGCACCCATATCGCCCAGACCAACGCGGCAAAGATCGTCAGGAAGATGATATTGAACCAGGGAATGATCCGAACATCCGGCCCTTCTACATCTTCGATGAAAATGGCGTTGGGAAAGATCGACATGAATTCGTTTCGCCAACCATAATGGGTCACGACCACCCATTTCGGGTTTTCCTTGGTCGACTTAGCATCATTGGCCTCGGTATAGAGGTTCGCTGTGTCGAACTTGAAATACGGCGGCCAGCCCCAACCGGTATCCTCGTTTCGGTATACGATGGGTTTTCCGTTGGCCCGCACCGCCTGAATGAACTGCACATCCCGGTTGGACAGGCTGGTGGACTGATCTTCCGGCTCTGACCAGAATATCCGGGTCCAATCGTTCAGATCCTGCCGTTCTTCATAGGTATTCACGATGCGCACAATGTCATGCTGCGGCAGCGAATACTGCAGGATCACGGCAATCGTACCCCAGAAAATGATAATGAACGCCCATTTCACATAGGCCATGCCTAAACCCTCACATGTAATTCACGATGTAGATCATCGCGCCAATCGCCACCCACGGCACGATATAGACACCCAAGATCAGTTTACGCCGAAACGAGTTGTCATACACATGCAATCCGCGTTCGACAAAGGCTTCCTTGTTGCCCGTCTTGCCTTTTTCATCCCACCAGGTTTCCAGTTTGCGACGGCGCATCCCGCGCGAGTAGAAAGACAGTGCGAAATAGGTAACCGTCTGGATCACCAACAAGATCAGCAAAAGGCGCAACAATCCGAACATATCAGCCTTTCCTCACCGAACCCCACGGGCCGACCCGTGCGATTATGTCATCGCTGACCCGATCGTCGCCGTTCATATCCGGTTCATGCCCGAAAAGCGCGGCGCGGGCGCCTTGCTTGTCCACCTGATACTCGCGTGCAAGGAAATCGGCAACATAGGCTTTCTTGCTCTCGGGCCATCTGGAATACGTGCTGTAGAACAGCTCCTTGTGGCAGATGAACATCTGGCGCGGGTCCAGCGGGGCCAGTTCGGCCAGTAACATGTTTACCAGATCACGGTTCGGCGTATTCGCGGCGCGTAACGTATAGAAATAGGCCGGATGGTCCGAAGTGATACGCGGCCACGGCCCCCCGTCACTCGCCCAGCGCAGCAGTTGCGCCAGACCGTGATAGGCATCAGGCAGGCGATCCGAGTGGTTTCGCGCCAGCCGCCGCATGTCGCTGCGGTCCGACCCGGTCAGGTCGACATCCGCATCCGCCGCTGCGTCAACGGTCAGGAAATCCATCTTCTGTTGCAGGATCGCGGCGGCATCCACGCCGCGCGCCTTGACGATCGGTTCGACCAGATCGTTGTAATCCAGAAACTTGGCGATTTGGTTTCGCTGTGACGGATCAAACGTGTACTTGATCGGCAGGTCGTCGGGCTTTTCGCCCATGCAGATCACGGCCGGGTGGTCTATGTCCGGAAACAAATACAGCCCACCAAAATGGGCCGTCCAGAAATTGCGCTGGTCAAACGTCGTATGGCGCAGGCGGACCGGATTGCGTGTGACATCACCGGTTTCCCTAGCGGTTTCGATCATCTTCGCGATCAGAACGTCGTCGAACCATGCATCCTCTTCGGATTTGAACTGTTCCACCATCCCCGCCAATTGCTGTGCCTTGCGCAGGGTGCCGCCTGCGGTATCGGCCTCGATATCGATCTTGCGCAGGTTCAGCAGATCGCGGGGCGTGGTGAGTTTGATGACCGAGTTCACCAGCTCTCCGGCCACCGCATCGGTGGCGGTCAGGGCGAAAAGCTGCGCCTCGTTCATCTCGATGAACTCGCGCAGGATATCGCGCGAGGTCGAGAATTTGACGTTCAGCAGAGGCGCGCGTTTCTGTTCGGTCGTCAGCAGGATGAATTGCCGGTTGACCCCGTTGGGGTTGAGGTAAAGCTCGTCCTCCAGCTCAATCCCCACCTCCGGCGAATAGCCCGAGATATCGACATGGAAATCCGAAAGCTGAGTGGTCCTACCCGCCAGATGCTGCAACGCGCGGTTATACCGCTCGACCAGAGCCGGGCTGGAGATGTGGACGAGATTGCCGAACATCAGGCCTTTTTCGATGAGACGGATCAACTTTTTCTGTTCCTTCGAATAGAACCTGTTTTATTCAAATTAGCCATTTGCCTGCGTTGACGGCGTACGCGCTTTGCGGTTTCCCTTGCTTCTGCATCCATCGGAAAAAGATCGTGCCGGGTATAATAGCCTAGACAACAAATTAACGCCGATATCATCGGGCCAATCACAAGAACCCATGGAAAGGCCAAGACTACAATCACAGTTCCTGTAAGAAGGAATATGGCCCCAGCGCCAAATCTACCAACTGACAGCAGTCCAAAGACCTCAATAGCGACGCTAGGCACGAGCGCCATACCTACAAGCGGCGCACAAAGAAGCGCTACAATAAAAGGCACTCTTCCTTCAACTGCGAACCAACCTGTGAAAAAGCTGGCTATCGCGGCAATGGGAAAATAACCTACTTCTAAGAGCACATCGTCCACTACCCCTTCCCCTCCAAATACCGCCGCTTGGCCTCTTCCATCCGGCCCATCTCACGGACGGCGTTTTCGATGGCGACCTCGTCGCTCTTGTCGGCATAGCGGAACTCGCTGTCGGCGTAGCGGTTGATTTCTTGCATCACCATGTCCACCGTGATCGGCTGACGCAGATCCTCGATCATAGCCTTTTTGGTGTCGTAGTCGCGGAACAGGAACAGGTCGGGGTTCTCCATCCATTCGTCCGGCAGTTCGAAATCCATCGCGCGGACCTTGACCGCGTCGGTGATGTTCTTGATCGCGCGGCCGGTGAACCGCTCATCCGCCTGCTGGATCGCCTTGAGGTAGGTGCCCAGCTTGGCAATCGTGTCCATCTGGCCGATATCGCCGGACACCCGGTCATAGACCTGCAGCAAGGCGTCCTCATGCGGGCGCGCATGGCTTTCGAAACTGGCGGCGACGGCCTTTTTGATCTCTTGCGCGGCATAGGCTTCATGCTCACCCAGCGGGATGTCGTGGTTGCGGCCCATCAGCAGGTGCAGGATGTCGATGTAATCCTCGCGCGTCTGCGGCCCGTCCACCAGGAACCGCGCGCCCGCCCGCTGGCGCAGGGCGTCGTCCACATTCTCGGGGTAGTTCGAGAACATGCCAAAGGTGCAGTTGCCGCGCACGACGGTGTTTGCGCCCGCAAAGCTCTCCATCAGCACGGCGGTGATTTCCAGTTGTCCGGCTGACGACTGCCGGTCGCCACGTTTGCCCGCCAGCTGGTCGATATCGTCGATGGTGCCGAACCCGATGACCGAGGGGTCGATGATCGTGTTGATAAACGCCTTGGCGTTTTGACCGGATTTACCCTGATAGCTGTCGATATTGTCGGTGCTCAGGTTCTGATAGCGGAACGGATAGCCCGCGTTCTGGCAGTAGTCATTGATCAGCCCGGCCATCATCTGGATCAGAGTGGTCTTGCCGGTGCCCGGTTTGCCGTCGCCCATGAAAGTGAAGATGAACCCACCCAGTTCGGCAAACGGGTTCAGGCGGCGGTCGAAGTCATAGGCCATCACCATCTTGGCCAGCTTCATCGCCTGATACTTGGCGATATGGTTGCCAACGACCTCGTTCGGTTTCTTGAACGTCATGGTCAGGGTAGTGGATTTGGCCTTTGATGCTGGCTCGAACCCCCGGATCGTCAGGTCATCAGCCTCGATATGCCAGGCGGCGTTGTGGAACGGGGCCAGATGACCAGCAGATTGCGCGCGCAGGGCGGCTTTTTCCATTAGCTGTTCAGCATAGGCGCTGGTGGCCGCGATCAGATAGGCATCGTCAGGGGCATGTTTGGCCAGCATCTGGTCCAGTTCCCACAATGCGCCATGCAGGGCGAGTTGACCGTTGTCGGTCAAGACCTCTTCGATCTCACCAATATCAGCAGTGGTTTCGCCAAGATGCGAGGACATCAGATAGGCTAGCGCATTACCGAAGGTGTGCGAGGTGATCAAAGCCTCGGCCGTCAGCAGTTCCGAGAATTCGGTCTTGCGCGCGGCAGGTAGGTCACCGGCGAGGTTTGCGCGTTTAAGGTCGGACAGCGGGGTTTGTTCCGCATAAGCCTCGGCCACGGCCAGAGCGATGGCAATGGCCCGGCGAATGGCCTGCTGTGTGGTGGCCTGTGGCGGCGAGACCAGCGCATCGCCATCATCCGACGCCTCAATCCGTTCGACCAGATGCACACCATCCGCGCGTGCCGTACGCCGCGTCACCAAACCCGGAGTCGTCGAGCGAAACCGCCGCCCGGTCGACACGCCCGGAGACCGTTCGACGGTGGCCGCAACGGGTTTGGCGATCCGCGGCGCGTGTTCGAACCCGTTCAGCAAGGCGGTCGCTGCCGGATAATGCTTGCGGATATCGTCTTCGCGCAGTTCCATCTGGTCTGACGTCAAACTCATTTCAAAATTGCCTTTGCATTTCTCAATATTTCAAAACCTGCCCAGCCTTGCTGACGACGAACTTGCGCACATCGGCAAAGCCTGGCGGGTTTCGTTCGGCCAGCACCTGAAACGGGCGCTGGGGTAGAATGATTGATCGCTGGGTGCGCGTGGCCCCGGTCTCGGCCCCCTGCCCGCCGAACGGGTCCAGTGCAAAAACCTCACGCTCGACGGTAGAAAACCACCCGGCGCGCTCTTCGATCACTTCTTCGCTTTGCAGCTCTTCAGTGGTCCAGGCCAGCGCCCAGTCTTCACCCTGCGGAGATTGCGCGTCCTTCAGCACTTGCCGCAACGGCCCGGATTGCTCGGTATAGGCCGAGGAATACATCGGGCCCACATGTATACGGCGCAGGTGTTTGGGATGCAGATCGTCGAAATCCTGATCGAAGCCTTTGGCGATGGTCACCAGTTTCAATCCGCCCAGCGCCTGCGCCATCAGATGCGCCTGCACCTCGGGCCAGCGGCGCTGGTCTTTGGGCAGGGCTGTTTTGCCGCTATCTTCAAGCTGCATCAGGTAGATGACCGGCAGGTTGATCTGGCTGTCATAGACCGCCCAGTGGATCATGAACTTGCGCCGTTCGCCCTCATTCCCGATCCAGTGGCATTCTGGATCGTTGCGCGCCCAGAACAGCTGACCTTTCAGCAATTCCTCGTAATAGAGCCTTTGCGACAGCGCGAATTGCAGCTTGGTGGGGATTTCGCGGTCGCCAATGATCGTCCGAACCATGTCGGTTTTCAGGTCGTCTTCCGAGGGCATATTCGCCAGATGCACCTGCGCCTGCTGCGCGTCATTGGCCATGGTCAACAATTCAGCCGCCACCGGAAACCCACTGTCACGCTTATCCATGGCGAGGCTGCCAAAGAACCGCCCCGTATCGCGCCCGACCAGCAGGTATTTCATGGAAAGCGCACGGAAGGTGTAGAGCAGCCCCGAGAGGTAGCGCGACACGATCCGCACCTCTTGTTTCGAGATCGCGCCCTCCGCCTCCATCGTCGCGGCCACGCGCAGGAGGTGGACGGTGATCACCTCGAACTTGCGGAAATAGCGGCGCGAGGCGAAGGTGTCGGTCAGGCCGACATGATCTTGGGTGGGGTTAGTTTCGACCACGGATAAATTTCCTGTATCTGCCCCAATCTTCAAAGACGAGCTGGAAACGATCCCGCCAAAAACCAAAGGCTTCGGCTGACGTCATACCATCACTGTGAAGTATTTCTTCATACATATTCACCATGCCGAACCAAAAAGCTGGCACCACAATACGGACGACGAAATAGACGTAGGCCGGTAATAGCAGCACTCCGAAAACAACTGCGATACCCTCCACGTTGGCTGCATTGTGCAGGCCCAAAAGCGCCAAAACCCACAGTGCTAATCCATAAAGAACCAACGCAATTGCCAATACCGGCATCAACACGACCATTGGGCCAAACATCAATATGAAAGAGGCCATTTACCCCCCATACAAATTCTTATCATGCTTCTCGACAATCGAGGCAAACCGGCGGGCAAAGCGTTCATCCGCCTTGGCCTTCTTCTCTAGCACGTCGCGGGCAAAGACCATGTGGTCCTCGTGCGCCTCAAGCATGTCGGCCATCTTCTGGTTGGTCGCGGTGCCGATAGCGGCCATTGCGGTTTGCGCCTCTTGGTCGGTCTGCACGCCGATCTCGTTGATGCGGTGGGCCACGTCCTGCTGTTGCGCGGTTTTCAGCGATTTGGTCAGGGCGTCATACAACACCACGCGCTGTTGCGTGTCTGTCTGCAGCTTGTTGATCAGCACCATCTGCGTCGCCGCCTGGTTCTGTAGGGAGTCGACCCAGGTCTTGCCCTTTTCGATATAGCGCTCCAGCGTTTGCGACTTGGCCAGCTTGACCTGCTCTTCCTGAACCTTGGCGTTGTATTGCTTGTTCAAATCGGCCAATTCAGTTTCCAACTGCGTGCGCGCGGCGGCGTCCTGTTCGACGCTGATCTTGTTTTCCAGCGTGATGATCGTCGGGTCCATGCCCTGAATCTCAGACCGCAGTGCCTCCAGTTCGGCCACAGTCGCCTCACGGTCGTCCAGCGTGACGGTCAGGTTCTCTTCGACTTTGACGCGCTGTTCTTCCAGCACCGACAACTGCCCCTCAAGCAGCTTCACGATCACGTCGGATTTGGCGATCAGGTCCTGCAGCTTGTCATCGATATTGGCGGTGCGCATACGTTCCTGCCGCATCGATTCAGATTTGCCTTTGGAAAAGATGCCGACAAAGCTCTCCCATCCGGATTTCGAGCGCATCTCGTCGAAATCCTTGGAAAAGGCGCTGGTGACGTCGTCCAGACCCATGATCAGCTCGGCGATGTTGGCATTCATCACCTCGGTATGGGCGTGCACGTCTTCGAGCGTGGCGTTTTCGATGTCGATATCCGCTTCGGCCGTGCCGATCTTGGCCCGCGCCGCATCGATGCGTGAGGTCAGCCCTTCAATTTGCGACTGGCTTTCACGTACTTTGGTTTGCGTTTCCTTAATAAGCGCTTCGAATTGCTGGTTCGACATCTCTGCTGTCCTCTTTTTCTTTAATTACCCAATAAGATAGGGAATGTTACGGCCATTTACATCCCTTTGGGCCCAAAAATCAGGGGAACTTTGGCAAACTCACGACGGAAAGGAAAGGTACGTGGTTGCACCCTGACTTAGAACTTGGCGCTGCGGCCAAGTTACAACGCCGGCGCCGGAGAAAATTTGATCAAAACTGGAATGATCAGCCTGCCTCAGTGGCCATAGACAAAGCAGGCAACACCTGTTTGTGTGCGCCCAACTCAATTTCTGCGCGGAGGAAGATCATGCTGGATGCATCGACCGATTTGAAATCAATCCTGAAGAACCCCGAACTGCTTGCTACCAAGGCCTATATCGGCGGTCAGTGGGTAGACGGTGACAATGGTACGTTCAAAGTGACCAACCCGGCGCGTGGCGATGTGATCGCCGAGGTTGCCGATGTCAGCCGCGCTCAAGTGGCCGGAGCAATCGCACAAGCCGAAGCCGCGCAGAAGGAATGGGCCAAACTGACCGGCAAGGAACGCGCGGTGATCCTGCGGCGCTGGTTCGATCTGATGATGGAAAACGCGGAAGACCTGGGTAAAATCCTGACCGCTGAGCAGGGCAAGCCGCTGGCAGAGGCCGTCGGCGAGATCGGCTATGGCGCGTCTTTCATTGAGTTTTTTGGGGAAGAGGCCAAGCGTGTCTACGGCGAGACCATCCCGGGCCATCAGCGTGACAAACGGATCATGGTGCTAAAACAGCCCATTGGTGTGGCGGCCTCGATCACGCCTTGGAACTTCCCGAATGCTATGATCACCCGTAAGGCAGGACCAGCGCTGGCCGCGGGCTGTGCCTTTGTTGCGCGTCCAGCCGCAGAAACCCCTCTTTCTGCGCTTGTCCTGGCAGTTCTGGCGCATGAAGCAGGTATTCCGGCAGGTGTGTTCAACGTTGTGCCTTCGTCCCGGGCCAGCGAAATCGGCAAGGAATTCTGCGAAAACCCTGGTGTGCGCAAGCTGACCTTTACCGGTTCGACCGAAGTGGGGCGCATCCTTCTGAAGCAGGCTGCCGATCAGGTCATGAAATGCTCGATGGAACTGGGCGGCAACGCGCCGTTCATCGTGTTTGACGATGCCGATCTGGATGCGGCGATCGAAGGCGCGATGCTGTGCAAATTCCGCAACAACGGCCAGACCTGTGTCTGCGCGAACCGTATCTATGTGCAGGCCGGTGTATATGACGCTTTCGCGGCCAAACTGAAAGCGGCAGTGGAAGCGCTGAAAATCGGCGACGGCTTGACCGAAGGCACCACCACCGGCCCGCTGATCAATGCCGACGCAGTCGCCAAAGTCGAGGAACATATCAAGGACGTAACCGACAAGGGCGGCGCGGTTCTGACTGGCGGCCTGCCCCATGATCTGGGCGGCACGTTCTTCCAGCCGACCATAGTGACCGGCGTGACTCAGGACATGCTGGTGGCGCAGGACGAAACCTTTGGCCCGCTGGCCCCGCTGTTCAAGTTCGAGGACGAAGACGACGTGATCGCCATGGCCAATGACACGATTTTTGGTCTGGCCTCGTATTTCTATGCCAAGGACCTGAGCCGCGTCTACAAGGTGGCCGAGGCGCTGGAATACGGCATCGTCGGCGTGAACACCGGCATCATCTCGACCGAGCTGGGCCCGTTCGGCGGCGTCAAGCAATCCGGCCTGGGCCGCGAAGGCAGCCATCACGGCATGGAAGACTATCTCGAAATGAAATACGTCTGCATGTCGGTCTGATCCAATACGGTCTCTGTCCCATTGCGGTGGACAGAGACCCCGCATCAGGAAACGCAATCGCGTCGTTGTACAAACAAATCTATGGCGGCGGCCCAATCGACGGTGGCACGGCTAGTCAGCGGATTTCTCGCGTATCTGTTCGATTGCACGGGTCGCGAACTTTCCCTGCAACGAACCGTCCACCATCGCTTCCAGCGCGGGCAGCGCAGACGACGCCGCGCTACCTATTTTCCCCAATGCAATAGCTGCCTCTTTGCGGACAAACACCGACGGGCTTTCAAGAAGCGCGATCAATTCCGGCACCGCTGGCTGTGCAACTGGACCAAACAGGGCCAGTGATTGGGCTGCCGCCCTCTGATCTTTTGCATCCCCCCGGGACAGATCTGCCCTGAGACTTGCTATGGTTTTTTCCGGAGGCAGCGCTGCCAGACGAAGCCCATCGTTCAGCCGGGCGTTCAGATGCTGGTTCTCACCGACCCAGCGGATGATGAAAAAGTAATTTTGAACAGCGTCCTGCATGACACCGGCGTGCTTGCCCTTTTGCCATCGGTCGATGATGGCCCTGCCCGCACGGCGATCACCATTCAGGGCCAGAACCGAAGCTGCAAATGGCATCAGCTCAGTTGCCTGCGGGTTTCGGTTCAACTCTTTCTCGATCACATCTGCCGCGCCCGTCAGGTCATCCAATGCGTAAAGAGCCGCCGCTTCAAACAGCGCGTAGTGGCTGGGATAGTTGGGATCCAGCCGGGTCGCGGCCTGCACAAAGGCCAGCCCTTCCTCTGGCTCACCCGCCGCTATCAACGCCCATCCCATCGTCAGATGAGCCTCGGGGTCGCTGGGTTGCAGCGCAATGGCTTTCGCTGCTTCTCGTCTGGCTTCTTCCGTCCCCCGGCCTACCCCTTCGGTACTGTCCCAATCCGGAAGATTGAGACTGACAATAGCCCGGATGACGTGCACCAGGGCGGTGTCCTGCTCCATCATATCCCGGTAATACTTGTAAAACAGGCCGATGTGCATTTGCGCGCCTGAACCCGCAAATCCATTCCAGTGATGAAAGATGTGCGGTCGCAAATGCGCCAGGGCAAGCGTCGCCCAAGCACGCCCATAATCCGGGTCCAGTTCCACGGCCTTTCTAAAATGCGGAATTGCCGCAAGGTTGTCGTGTTCGTTGAACTGCGAATACAGCTCCCACCCGCGTTGGAAGGCTTCGCGTGCCGCAATGGTCTGGGTTTCCACGCTTTCGATGGCCTGCCGGCTTTGAGGGTCGAGCGGAAGATCCAGCTTCTGAGCAATTGCGAGAACAATGGTTTTCTGCACTTCAAAGATATCATCGATCGCACCATCGAATCTTTCCGCCCAGATCAATCGCCCGTTCAAAGTGTCGGTCAGGCGAATATTGATCCGGAAATCTTCATCCGCACGTCGCACGCTGCCGTCAACGACATAACGAACCCCCAGCTCTTCGGCAAAACGTGCGATGTCGATGTTGCTATCGCGGTATGCGAAGGATGAATTCCCGGCGATGACGAACAATCCGGATATTCGGGACAGGTCCGTGATCAAATCCTCAGAGATACCGTTGATCAGCATCTCCTTGGATGCGTCATCGGTGTAATTCGCAATCGGCAACACTGCAATGGAAGGTAGATCCGGCAAGGGGTAAACCATCTGCGCCTCTGAGGCGCGCAATTGGCCAGTCTTCCACGGTTTTGCCAGATAAAGCCCAACGACCGCCAACGTCACCAGTAGAGCCGCCAGTGGCAGCCATCGGGATTTTCTCTTCGTGCCGCGTTTTCGCGGTGAAGGCAAAACTTCTGCTTCTATGCGAAAAGCCTGAACCGGGTCAGTGATGTTCTTGACGTTCTGTGGCCCGATCGGAGCAAAACCGTAAGGCACTTTGTTGCGCGCATAGTCGACGATGGATTGTGAAACAATGATGCCACCGGGATCTGCCAGAGCCTCGAGCCGCGCGGCAACGTTCACGCCGTCGCCAAGGATGTCACCCCCGTTTGAAACCACATCGCCGACATTCAGGCCGATTCGAAACGTGATGACGCTATCTTGATCGGTTCCCGCGTTTCTCTTTGCAAGGTCGGTCTGAATCTCCACGGCGGCGTGAACCGCATCGACGGCGCTGCGAAATTCGATCACAAAGCTGTCTCCAGCAGTGTTCGCGATGCGTCCTGAATGCCGGGCGATCGTTGGCTCTATGACTTCGCTGCGGATCAGCCGAAGCCTTGCGATGGTACCTTCTTCGTCCAGACCAACCAATCTTGAGTAGCCGGCGATGTCGGCTGCCAGGATAGCTGCTAGTCGACGTTTTGGTCGGCTCTCCATAATACCGAAGACTATCAGGCGGATAATTTGCTGGGAACCAGTTTTCAAGCACGCCAAAAACACAACACCCCGCGTCTGGAGGAACGCGGGGCGTGTGATGCGGCAGCCCGGGAGGAGTGGACTGCCGCAGGATAGTCAGAAGCCTCAGTTCACGGCTTTGGCGTCCACCACATCCTTCTCGATGGCCTTGGCCGAGGTGATCTCGATCCGGCGCGGTTTCAGGGCCTCTGGAACCTCGCGCTTCAGTTCGATGTTCAGCATACCGTTTTCGTGGCTCGCACCGGTGACGCGGACATGGTCCGCCAAGGCAAACCGACGCTCGAACGCGCGGGTGGCGATGCCACGGTGCAGATAGGTGCGCTCTTTGTCTTCAGCGGCTTTTTTGCCTGCCACGACAAGTGAATTCTCTTTCACTTCTACGGCCAGGTCGTTTTCCGAAAACCCGGCGACGGCCACCGAAATTCGGTAAGTGTCGACATCGGTTTTTTCGATGTTGTAGGGTGGATAGCTGGGCTGGGCCCCATCGTTGGTCAGAACGCGATCCATCATGTCGGCGATCTGGTCAAAGCCAATGGTGGCGCGGTGCAGCGGTGCAAAATCAAACGTACGCATGTGTCATATCCTCATTCTTGAGCGATTTGCTATAAGTGCCCTCCGATCGGACGGGCGATTTCGAATATCGAACCCCATTGTGGCGATCCGATATACATCACATGGGTAGCGATTTCGCCGAGTTCAACCCCCGCCGGAACTGATGAATTTCGCACCAGATCCTGACTTGCCGGAACCGACCTGCAACCGGCGAATCGACGCCTTGGGCTGAGGTGCGTCGCGCCGCATAATAGCCTTGAGTTCGGCGACTATCCCGTCAAGCTCCATGCCAAACCCCACCTTTCTGCGACCGTTCGTGCCTACCGCCGAAACCACAGACAGGATCTGCCAGCGGGAACCGTTTCTCGCCAGAATTGCAGACCCGGAAGACCCGAAAGTAATGTCGCAATCAAAAGTGATCAGACCCTGCCTGCGGTCGATGATACGGCACGACCGTTCTCGTGTGATCGCCTCGGACCGTCCCCGCCCGTACGAGGCGATGCTGATCTCATTGCCCGGAACACGGCCGCTGTGCAGCGCAAAGGGGTCGGCGACCGAGTAAGGAATAGGCTCGTTCAGCCGCATCAGTGCCACATCCAACTGGACACCTTCGTGTGAAAGTGGGTTCTGCGAACCATAACTGGGATGAACGACGATTTGCGTGACCTGACGCTCGGCCAAAGCGTTGCCGTTGCTGAGGCCTGCACGAAACGTGATGTCTTCGGGTACGTAAGTCTTCCCGGTACGACGATCCACCGCACAATGGGCCGCGGTCAGCACCATGTCCTGCGCGATCAACGTGCCGGTACAATACGAGGCGTCGCGGACATCCAGCCGTCCGATCGCCTCCCAACCATAAAGGTCATCCCGATCGGTCAGCCTGCGCTTGTTGGATTGCGCATGCAGCGCTGTCGCCAAGACGCTCAGGCCAAGTAACAGGCTCCAGAAGACTCTCATCATGGCCGAATGAACCTTGCGCCTATGTTCTTGTTCGTTCCCGATCCGGACGAGGAAAGCCCAAATCCTCGCCCCGCAGAAAGTTCGTCACGCAGCAATTGCAGCGAATGCTCAACCGCGGTTCCAATTGCAACACTCTGGCCGTCCATACTGGCCTTGGCCGCTACCACCGATACGATCTGAGGGCGCGCGCCCGCGAAGGAAAAAACCGGTGCCCCCGAGGACCCGAAATCAACATCGCAGGACATGATCATAACCCCGGCCTGCCGGTTCACGACCGAACAGACCTGTTGCAGAGACGGAGCTTCTGACCTGTCATGCGCATAAGACACAACGCCCACTTCAGCGCCGCGTTTGGGCTGATCGCCCGACTCAAATGGAATTACCGCGGTATTACGGATCGGCTGCCACAGCTCGATCAAAGCCACGTCCGCGCTTACCCGGTCGGCCGTAGAATCGACGCCATATTGGTAATCCGGATGGATCACAGCCTGGCGCGCGGTCCGATACGCCAACGCACGTCCCAAACGCCACCCGGCCAGAAACTCGATATCTGCGGGGTTGATCCGTTGTCCGGATCTTTTGTCAAACAGGCAATGCGCCGCTGTCAGTACAAGCGTCGGCGACACCAGCGTTCCGGTGCAAAACCCTGCGCCGGCGATATCCAACCGCCCGACGGCCATCCACTCGCGCCCGGAATCCGTCGTATCCAGGCTTTCCAGTCTGGTGTCCTGCGCCGTGGCCGCCAACGGCAAGACACAGAGCACGATCGCCTTGATCCAGTTGCGCACGCGGTTCTCCGAGACTCACTCCGAAGCTTTTGTCCTACGTGCCGCGTTGGGCGAAAATAGGGCGGTCAGGCACCAAAGGAATTTCCGTGGAAAATGATGCGCGCTGGCATCAGCATGATTTACCGCAAGACGGGAACCGGGTTCCCTGTTCTGTGCAAGGCCGGTGGCTTTGGCCCGCCCGTCGCCCAGTCCAGCAACTCTACCGTATGAACGATCGGCAATTGCGTACCAGAACCGATCTGCATCATGCACCCGATATTGCCGGCGGCAATGATATCAGGCTTTTTCGCCTCAAGTGTTCTGACTTTTCGCTGTTTCAACTGGCCCGATATTTCCGGCTGCATCAGGTTGTACGTTCCCGCGCTGCCGCAGCACAAATGGCTGTCGGTAGGTTCGACAACCGTGAAACCCGCGTGGTTCAGCAAATCTTTGGGGTAAGACTTGATCTTCTGCCCATGCTGCAACGAACAGGCGGCATGGTAGGCGACGGTCAGGTTTTGGTTTTCGCCCGTCGGCAGGTCCAGCTTGATCAGAAGTTCACTGATATCCATAGCGATTCCAGACACACGCGCCGCATCTTCGGCAAGCGGGTCATTGCGAAACATGTGCCCATAATCTTTCACGGTGGTGCCACAACCGGAGGTATTGATGACTATGGCGTCCAGTCCTTCACCGTCCATTTCCCGTTTCCAGGCTCTGATATTGGCGGTTGCCGCCATATGACTGTCTTGCACCTTGCCCATGTGATGAATCAAAGCTCCGCAACACCCGGCACCGTCAGCGACCACAACTTCGCACCCCAATCGAGTCAGCAGGCGGATCGTGGCGTCATTGATATCGGTGTTCAGCGCCCTTTGCGCGCAGCCCGTCATCAGCGCCACCCGCATTTTTCGTTCACCGCCGGGCGCAAATCTCTGCGGATCATCGTTACGGCTGACAGGCGGGATATGCTTGGGCGCCATGTCTAACATCGCGCGCAGCCGGGCATCAGGCATCAGGAACCTGAAAGGACGGCCCAGCCTGGCCCCGATCAGGGCCCAACGGAATCGCATCGGATAGGGCAGGATCTGCGCCAAAACCCAGCGCAACACACGATCCGTCAGCGGGCGCTTGTAGTTGGCCTCGATATATTCACGCGCATGATCGACCAGATGCATATAATGCACGCCTGACGGGCAGGTGGTCATGCAGGCCAGACAGGACAGGCAGCGGTCGATGTGCCTGACCGTCTTTTCGTCGGGCACACGCTCGTTTTCCAGCATGTCCTTGATCAGGTAGATGCGCCCACGCGGACTGTCGAGCTCATCTCCCAGCACCTGATATGTAGGGCACGTGGCCGTGCAAAATCCGCAATGGACGCAGTTGCGCAGAATCTCGTTCGAGCGCTGGATTGCCGGGTCTTGCAATTGCTTTTCCGTGAATGTTGTCTGCATCGCCCTATCCCATCAGTCCCGGGTTGAACAAAACACGAGGATCAAGTTTCGCACGCAGACCCTTTGTCAGAGCCGATACTGTTGTTGGTTCCGGTTGAAACCGCCCCAGCTTTGTGATCGTTGCGTGGTCAGAACGCACCAGCGTGGCATGACCAGAAAACTCACCAAGTCGGGCACGCACATCCGTGCCGGCCGGGACCCGCAGCCAAACAAGACCGCCGCCCCAATCAAACAGCGCTTGATCCGCTTCGACCCGCGCGGATGTTTCGGCCGCGTCACCAGGTTTGACAGACAGCCGCCAGATATCTCCGCCTTTCCCTTGGAACGGATGAACGTCGCGGATCCCGGTCCAAAGCGCGGCGGCATCTCCTTCGTCTGTCGCCTCTCCGAAACCTGACAGTACGGCGGTCAACCGACCGATCCGATATGCAACCGAATCCGCAAAGCCCTCTACCCTAAGCATGGCTTTTCCGTCCTCAGGGTTATAGACGGCCCCGGTCACCTCAAAGGGTGACTTCAACGCAGCAGAAAGAACTTCCACCGCACTCCCGACGTCCTGCACGGCGACGGACAAGGTCGCCACGCTTTCCGGCTTGGGCAACACCTTCAACGACACTTCGGTCAGAATGCCCAATGTCCCCCAAGACCCGGCCATCAATTTGACCAGATCATAACCGGTAACGTTTTTCATCACCCGCCCGCCGTTCTTGATCACCTGTCCACGCCCGTCGACGAAACGCACGCCCAGCAGGAAATCCCGGCATGCACCGACCTGAATCCGCCGCGGGCCAGAGATATTGGCCGCCACAACACCGCCAATCGTTGGTTCACCCTGAGTTTCAAGCAAACTGCGGTGGTCCATCGGCTCAAACGCCAGCTGCTGACCTTCCGCCTCAAGCACGGCCTGGATCTCTGCCAATGGCGTTCCGGCCTTGGCCACAAGAGTAAGCGCCCCGGGTTCGTAAAGCGAAATGCCACGCAGAGCCCCGGTTTCGATTTTCGCTTCAGGACCGGAGATTGCGCGCGTACCGCCACCGACGATGCGAACAGGGTCTCTCAACCCGGCCACCATGTCGGCCAGTTCAGATTCTGTTTCTGGTTTCATGGCAAAATCCATTATTAGAGCCTAATATATTAGACAATCCGTGCATCGCGGCGGGTTTCCGACACGTTCAGAGGAAACACTTTGGCAGGGTTGAGAAGCCAATCGGGATCAAAAACGTCCTTGACCGCCATCTGCGCCTCAAGATCGGCAGGGGCATATTGATGCGACATGAGATCCCTTTTCTCGATACCCACGCCATGCTCACCGGTCAGGCAACCGCCTTCGTCCACGCATAGTTTCAGAATTTCGGCCCCGAAGGCCTCGCATTTTTCCAGATCACCCGGTTTATTGGCATCGAAAAGGATCAACGGATGCATGTTCCCGTCACCTGCGTGAAAAACATTCCCGACAGGCAGCCCGAATTCTTCACTCAACTCGCCGATGCGGCGCAGCACCGTTGGCAGGGCCGACACCGGGATCGTACCGTCAAGGCACATGTAATCGTTCAACTGCCCCATGGCACCGAATGCAGATTTCCGACCAAGCCAGATTTTTGCGCTTTCTTCGGCTGACTGGCTTTCCCGCAGTTCGACCGGGTTGTGGCGTTTGGCGATCTCGATGATTTTCGACAGTTGATGGTCGATTTCGGCTTCCGACCCTTCCACTTCGACAATCAACAGCGCATGGCAGTCGGGGTATCCGGCGTGCGCAAAGTTCTCGCAGGCCTTTATGCACAGCGTGTCCATGAACTCGATCGCGACCGGCAAAATGCCCGATTTGATAATGTCCGAGACACACCGGCCCGCGACTTCATTGTCGTCGAACCCCATCAGAACCGGCCGCGCGCCTTCGGGTTTGCGCAGAATGCGCAGCGTCGCTTCGGTCACCACGCCCAGCTGACCTTCCGAGCCGCAAATGACGCCCAACAGATCCAGACCGGGCGCATCCAGATACGCACCGCCGATTTCAACGACATTGCCATCCATCATCACCATGGTCACGCCCAGAAGGTTGTTCGTTGTCACACCATATTTCAGGCAATGGGCACCACCTGAATTCATCGCGATATTGCCGGCAATGGCACAGGCCAGTTGCGAGGATGGATCAGGCGCATAGAAAAAGTCCTCTTCCTCGACCGCGCCGGTAACGCTCAGATTTGTGCGGCCAGTCTGCACCCTGATGAAACGGTTGTCATAATCTACCTCCAGCACCTCATTCATCCGCGCAACACCCAGAATGACGCAATCGGCAGTCGGCAACGCCCCACCGGCCAGCGACGTACCCGCACCGCGCGGTACGACCGGCACGCCTTCGTCATGGCAAATGCGCAAAACATCCGAGACTTCCTGCGTGCTTGACGGCAACACGGCTAGCATCGGAGGGCATTTGTACGCCGTCAGCGCATCACACTCATAGGCCCGGGTTTCAACCGGATCATGAATGATTGCATCTTTTGGCAGGACCTGCGCCAACCTGGCGACAACCTTACTTTTCCGGCTCAGAACATCCGCGCTTGGCTTTGGCATTTCCATGGCGTTTCTCCCTTTGGTAAAATAATATTACCAATTTACCGCACTGGCAAGTTCCGATCTCCGGTCGTACTGTCGCGCCCATGACCTGGATCGAACGTGCCGCCCTTTTTTCCCCTCTGGACTATTCCGCCATGGCAATATTGCTGGGTGCGTGGCTGTGGATCGGATGGAAGATCGAACATCCGTCGCCACGGAAACGGTCCGTCGCCCTTATGATGGATGGCTACCGCCGCGACTGGATGAACGAGATGGTGACGCGCCAGCCACGCATGTTCGACGCTCAGGTCGTGGCCGCCATGCGGCAAGGCAGCACCTTTTTCGCCTCAACCACGATGATTGCAATCGGGGGCGGTCTGGCCCTGTTGGGTAATACCGAGCGATTGGCCGGGGTGGCTACGGATCTTGCCATCGGCAGTGCACCGGCGATGGTCTGGGAAATCAAGATACTTGTCGTCGTCCTGCTGCTGGCCAATGCTTTCCTGAAATACGTCTGGGCACATCGTCTTTTTGGCTACTGCGCCGTTTTGATGGCCTCGGTCCCGAACGATCCCGAACACCCGCAAGCCTATCCTCGGGCCGGTCAGGCGGCCGAGATCTGCGTGACCGCCGCCCGAAGCTTCAACCGTGGTCTCCGTGCCACCTATTTCGCCCTTGCTTCGCTGGCGTGGTTTCTTGGGCCGATGGCATTGGTCTTAGGCACCGTGATTGCATTCGGTGTCCTGTATCGCCGCGAGTTTGCATCGCAGTCCCGCGCGATCCTCATGGCCCAAACCTCAAACACAGAGACGTGATCCCCATGCACCGCGTTAAACCGTACGTTCGATCCATGCGATATGTGATTCTCAGTGCCCTGCTGGCTGCGCCTGCCCTTGCGGACCCGCCGACAATCGAACATGTCCGCGCCAGTTCCAATGGTGATGCCTGGCGGTTTGACGTGACGATCCGGCATCCCGATACAGGCTGGGATCATTACGCCGACGGCTGGCGCGTTCTGGGCATGGACGGGAATGAGTTGGGAATGCGTGTGCTGCACCATCCGCATGAGACCGAGCAGCCTTTTACACGCTCGCTTGGTGGCGTGGTCATTCCTGAAAACGTTTCTCAGGTGCAGATTCAGGCGCGGTGCAATGTGGATGGCTGGAATGAAGACACCACATTGATCAAATTGGACTGACCTTCAGAATATCCCCATGGCCAGGCCCGCACCCAGTGCGGAACCGATCTCGCGGCTCTGATTCAGTTGATCATTCGGGATGGTCTTTTCGGCCAAAATGGCCTCTGGCGTTTGTGCATGGGTGCAGATGATCAATGGAGGCTGAACCTCTTTCAATCGCCAGCCAGTGGCAATCCGGGCAATCTGGCGGGCGGCATTCTGTCCGTCTGATCCGGCGCAAATCATCTGCGCATATGGGCGGCCCTCGATCTTTCCCAGCACCGGGTAATAGCAGCGGTCAAAGAACTCCTTCATCAGGCCCGAGATCGCCGCCAGGTTTTCTGGCGCGCAGAAGATGTAGCCGTCGGCGGCCAGTACATCTTCAGGCCCGGCCTGATCCGCGCGAGCGAGTTTCGTGTCCGCCTCACCTCGCGCTGCTTCAGCAGCCGCTTCGGCCATCTGCCGGGCACCGCCTGTGCGCGAGTGGTAAACGATCAGAAGCTGCGCCATGTCAGACCCGGTGATAGGGACCGCCCGACAGAATGGTCGCGGCCCGATAAAGTTGCTCGGCCAACATCACACGGACCAGCATATGTGGCCAGACCATCGATCCGAACGAGATGGAAAAATCAGCCTCGGCCCGCAGATCAGGGTCTATTCCGTCTGCTCCGCCGATGATCAGCGCCAGATCCTGCCGCCCCGCATCACGCCAACCGCCCAGCTTTTTTGCGAAATCGGGCGAAGACATGACTAGCCCACGCTCATCTAACGTACAGATCACAGCGCCCTTGGGCAGTACCTTGCGCAGCAGCGCGGCTTCGGCACCCATGCCTGCGTTTTTCTTGTCTTCGACCTCGATCACCCGCGCAGGACCAAGGCCCAGGCCACGGCCGGTCCGGTCAAAGCGGGTCAGGTAATCGTCAAGCAGGGATTTCTCCGGTCCGGCGCGCAATCGCCCGACCGCAACTATGCTGATACGCATATCTCTCTCGCCTCCGGCCCCTCAATGCAGGCCGGGATGGCGCCTCAGTTTGCCGAGGCGCTGCCGCCCTGAGGCAGCCACATCTTTTCCAGCTGGTAGAATTCGCGCACTTCGGGGCGGAAGATATGGACGATCACATCGCCCGTATCGATCAGCACCCAGTCGCCGACATCCTTGCCTTCGACCTTAGAGGTGAAACCGAATTCCTGCTTGATGCGATCCGTCAGCTTTTCCGCCATGGCCGAGACCTGACGTGTTGAACGTCCGGATGCAATGACCATGTGATCCGCGACGGACGACTTGCCTTGCAGGTTGATCTGCACGACGTCTTCGGCCTTGTCATCGGAAAGTGAGGAAAGGATACGCTCAAGCAGCTTGTCGCTGATTGACTGAGAGTGGGCCATCATGTTGGCCCGGTCATCGGCGGGCAAACCCGCCTGTGTATGTAGAGACAGGACATAGTCCTCCTTTGCTGCGCGCCGCAAAACCCCGGCGCCGGGGTACTAGTAAAGTAGCAAGGGGATTGCAACATTTCAATGAAAGCACATCCAGCCCCGCGCAAGGGTGATCACTCTTCGGCGATCTGTTGCAGGTTTGCGTTTTCGGGCAAAAGTCGAACCTCGCGCTGCGGGAAGGGGATCGAGATGCCTTCTTCTTTAAATGCATCCCATAACGCAAGGTAAACGTTACCCCTTATATTGGTCAGCCCTTTGGTGGGATCACTAATCCAGAACCGCAGGACGTAATCTACGCTGCTGTCACCAAAACCGGTAATATGGCAAACCGGTTCATGTTTTCCGCCACTCAGCACGCGGGTCACAGCCTTCACAGCCCGGATCGCCGTCGCACGCACTTTGTGAGGGTCATCCTCATAGCTGGTGCCGAAATCCAGATCCAACCGCACGAATTTGTCGGAATGCGACCAGTTGACCACCTGGTTGGTAATCAGGTCCTCGTTCGGGATCAGGTATTCCCGCCCATCCCGCGTGACAACCGAGACATAGCGTGCGCCCAGCGCGTTGATCCAACCGAACGTGTCACCAAGCGATATCACATCACCCGGCTTGATCGAGCGATCCATCAGGATGATGATCCCGGAAATCAGGTTTGACACTACTTTTTGCAGGCCGAACCCGATGCCCACACCTATTGCACCCGACAGCAGCGCTATGCCGGTCAGATCGAAGCCCAGCGTGCGGATCGCGGCCAGAAAAACCGCGCCGTACAGCAGCACCTGTATACCCTTGGCCAATAGCACCTGCATGGACGGGGTGATGTCATCATTGCTCTGCAATCCGCGCTCGGCCGCGCGGGTGCCGATACGCGCCAGCGTCAACAGGACGCCAATCAGCAGAACGGCCTTGAGAATACCCAGCACCGAAATGTGCAGGTCCCCAATGGAAATCGCGACACCATCAAGGAATTCGGCCACGTCATCCGTCAGATTCAACGCAACAAGCGTTGCATAGACCCACATTGCCCACTTGAATATCCGTCGCAGCGTCCGATTGCGGACAAGCCTCGCGACCAGTGCAATCGCCAGCCACGCAGTTGCCAGAGTGGCAATGACCCCAATGAGGTAACTGCGCGACGGCCAGGTGACATGCTGCATAACCTGATACAGGAACCAGGACAGCAGCACGAAATAGACCAGCGTCAGCCGCTGCATCATCTGCACCATGATGCGAAGCCGCCATTTGGGCCATCCGGTGCGGGCACGCGTCCAAGCGTCCCACCCCGGCTGTGTCAGAACTTTCAGAAGGAAAGCCAGCGCCCAAAGGAAAAGGATGATGATCAACTGATACTGCCGCCAGCCCGGCGTAACCACCAACTCGATCAGGTCTTGAATTTCCGAAGAGAACCCCGCGACCATGTTGTTGTAAAGGTCAGACAGTGAGCCGGGGATCAGGTCTTGGTTCATACACGCCTCCTACATGACAGCTTGGACAGCAACGCCGGGCGTTGCAAGCCTGACACCGGTTTTGAACCTTGATTGCAGCGAAGGCGCAGTATATCTGGACCGCATGAGACTCAATGTGGCCCAAGAACAGAATTTGGAAGATCGTGCCCGCTTGCGCGAACGGTTCTTTGGGGCCGCCCGCTCGGTCCTGGCACGCCTACCCGTCGCCTGAGCCAACTCGCCAGCCATTTCTCATTACATACGGGAGAGGACCGATGTCCCCCAAAACACTCTATGACAAGATCTGGGATGCCCATGTCGCGCACGAAGCCGATGATGGCACCTGCCTGCTTTATATCGACCGCCATCTGGTGCACGAAGTCACCAGCCCGCAAGCCTTTGAAGGGCTTCGCATGGCGGGTCGTCCAGTACGCGCGCCGGAAAAGACCATCGCCGTGCCGGACCACAACGTTCCGACCACAGCGGATCGGGTGAACGGGATCGAAAACCCCGAATCACGCATTCAGGTCGAAGCGCTGGACAAGAACGCCCGGGATTTCGGCATTCACTATTATCCGGTGCATGACGTCCGTCAGGGTATCGTGCACATCGTCGGCCCCGAGCAAGGCTGGACCCTGCCCGGCATGACCGTGGTCTGCGGCGACAGCCACACCGCCACCCACGGTGCCTTCGGCGCGCTGGCCCACGGCATCGGTACCTCCGAGGTCGAGCATGTTCTGGCCACGCAGACGCTGATCCAGAAGAAGTCCAAGAACATGAAGGTGGAAATCACCGGCAAGCTGCAGCCGGGTGTGACCGCCAAGGATATAACTCTGGCCGTGATTGGTGAAACCGGCACTGCTGGCGGCACCGGCTATGTCATCGAATATTGCGGCGAAGCCATCCGCAACCTGTCGATGGAAGGCCGCATGACCGTCTGCAACATGGCCATCGAAGGCGGCGCACGCGCGGGCCTGATCGCACCGGATGAAACCACGTTCGAATATGTCAAAGGCCGTCCGCATGCCCCCAAGGGCGCGCAGTGGGAGGCCGCTCTGAACTGGTGGAAAACGCTCTATACCGATGAAGACGCGCATTTCGACAAGGTCATCAACCTGCGCGGCGAAGACATCGCGCCTGTCGTCACCTGGGGCACCAGCCCCGAGGATGTACTGCCCATCACAGCAACAGTGCCGCAACCCGAGGATTTCGAAGGCGGCAAGGTCGAGGCGGCCCGCCGATCAATCGAATACATGGGTCTGAAAGCCGGTCAAAAACTCAGCGACGTGGAAATCGACACGGTGTTCATCGGTTCCTGCACCAATGGCCGGATCGAAGACCTGCGTGCCGCGGCAAAGATCCTCAAAGGCAAGAAGATCAAGGACGGCATGCGCGCCATGGTCGTGCCAGGATCAGGCCTGGTCCGTGCTCAGGCCGAAGAAGAAGGCCTGGCCGACATCTTCAAAGAGGCCGGCTTCGAATGGCGTCTGGCAGGATGTTCGATGTGTCTGGCGATGAACCCGGACCAGTTGCAACCGGGTGAACGCTGTGCCGCCACCTCGAACCGCAACTTCGAGGGCCGTCAGGGTCGCGGCGGGCGCACACATCTGCTGAGCCCGGCGATGGCTGCCGCAGCGGCAATCACGGGACGGCTGACAGACGTCCGTGAATTGATGTAAGCTGCCCTCATATCTAGATATTTGAGGGACTGAAAACATGAGTGACTGGATTAAATGGCTCCTGCTGGGGTTTCTATCGATAGCGTTTGGCGTCTTTGCGCTGGGCAATGCGATTGCGGCTTCGCTTGCCGTAACGGTCGTGACCGGCGCGCTACTGCTGATTGCGGGCGCGATGCAGGTGGTCGGCGGTTTCACCGTCGAAGGCACAGGCAACAAGATTCTGTCACTTATCATGGGTGTAGTCATGCTGTTCCTGGGCTGGTCCTTTCTGGATCACCCGTTACAGGGAACGCTGACGCTGGCGACCGTGATGCTAATCCTGTTCATGGCAGGCGGCATTGCACGGGTCATTCTGTCGTTCCAGATGAAAGGAACACAGTTTTTCTGGCCCACGATGATCTCGGGCATATTGTCGATCATCCTCGCAGGTATCATCTGGTCTTACGCAAGCAGCGAACCCGCCGCTTTGCTGAGCCTTCTGGGTATCCTGCTGGGCATCGAGATGCTGTTTAACGGGTTCGGATTGGTGTTCATGGCGCTCTTCTTAAAAAGTGCACCCAAGGGCGAAACAACAGAAGCGAAAGAAGCTTAATCGCAGGACACGGGCGCGGCCCTCTCCTGCAGGAGTGTAGACATGGAAAAGTTTGAAAAAGTCCACGGGGTGGCCGCCCCGATGCCATTGATCAACATCGACACCGATATGATCATTCCCAAAGTGCATCTGAAAACCATCAAACGGTCCGGCCTCGGCGTCGTGCTGTTTGATGAAATGCGCTATCATGATGACGGGCAGGAGAATGAAGAGTTCGTCCTGAACATGCCCGCCTATCGTGAGGCCGAGATTCTGGTCGCCGGCGACAATTTCGGCTGCGGGTCGTCTCGCGAACACGCGCCTTGGGCAATCAGGGATTTCGGCATCAAGGTCGTGATCTCAACCAGCTTCGCCGACATCTTCTTCAACAACTGCTTCAAGAACGGCATCCTGCCGATCGTGGTCGAAGAAGATCATCACGCGATCCTGATGGAAGACGCACATAAGGGTGAGAACGCCCGCATAACCGTGCACCTTGAAGATCAGCAGATCACCACTTCGGACGGGGTTGTGATCGAATTCGACATCGACCCGCACCGCAAGCACTGCCTGCTGAACGGTCTGGACGATATTGGTCTGACCATGGAGAAAGATCACCACATCGACAAATTCGAAGATCACGCAAGTCAGGCCCGTCCCTGGGTGTGATTCCCAAACCGATTCTTCGGACACTCAACCTAACGGGGTCGCCAAGGCGGCCCCGCTCTCATTCTTGGGGTTGATTTTTGGGAAACCACTACATCTTGGTCTCACATTGAGATACACGTCGGATTTGCGTCGAAAATGATGCAATCCCGCACCAGTTGCGCCATCATTTTGCCCGAAATCACGTGTTTTCTGCACCCTGTCTTGAGCGAAATGCCGCTTATCGTCCATGTTGGCGCTAAAGAGGCATCCGTCAAAAACTCTAGACGATGGGCACAAGTTGGAATGTAAGTCGGCGAAGATCGACTTATCCGGTTTGAAAAAGGGTTCGGATAGTGATTGCGCGCACAACAGGGGCGGCGATACGTGGAATACTTGTGGCACTGATGGTGCTGACACCCGCGTTGTACCTGCCTGTATCATCGACGAACGGGACCGAGATCCTGGTCTTCCTCGCGATTCTCGCGTTCATCCTGACGTTCGCCGAGTACAATTCTGCCTTTCCCAGCTTTATTGAATTTCGCGATGCTCCACCGGTGAACCGCCTGCGATTTGTCGGGTTGATGTCGATGGTCACCTTTCTGACGCTGGTTTGCAAAAACGCCTATGAACCGACTGAACTGACGACGTTTGCCTACGCTGTGGGTCTGGCCGTCGCGAATGTCGCGGACTTCCCCTACTCCCCGGTTCGACTGATCGTGCTGATGCTGCCCGTTGATGCCGGCCAGCCGTTGATCGAACTGGTTCGGATTGCAGCCAGCGTAGCCTACGTGGCCGCCTTGGTCACCGTCGCCAGCTTTGCCTATGCGGTCAAGGTGCGTGGCTGGCCCACTGGCAATGGCGCCTTCAACGTGTGGACAAATCTACCGCTGTTTGATCCCACCAAGGGCGGCGATGTTGTTACCCGCCTGCAACGTGACGGACGCCTGAATATCTGTATTGGTGTTCTGCTCCCCTTCGTCATCCCCGCTGTCATCAAGCTCATGAGCAGCGTTGTCGCCCCGATCTCGCTGAGCAATCCGCAGACGCTGATCTGGACCATGAGCGCCTGGGCCTTCCTGCCCGCCAGCATGATCATGCGCGGCATGGCAACGCTTCGCATCGCAGGTCTGATCGTGGAAAAGCGCCGCGCCTATTCGACAAGCGAGACAACGCAAGCCGCATGATCCGTGCCCTTGCTTTGCTGCTGCTGCCTTTCTCGGCACAGGCAGAGGTTTATCGCATCGCCACCTACAACACTGAACTCAGCAGAAATGGACCCGGTCTTCTGCTGCGCGACATCCAGCGGGACGATGCGCAGGTTCGCGCCGCCGTCGATGTCATTACAGCGGCACGACCTGACATAATTGCCCTGCAGGGCATCGACTGGGATCTGGACGGCGCAGCCCTAAGCGCCCTGTCCGAGAAACTGCGTGATGCGGGTCTGGATTTCCCCTATCACTTTTCCGCTCGACCAAATGCAGGGTTGGAAACACCGCTGGATCTGAACGGCGATGGCCAAACGCAAGGTCCCGGCGACGCGCAGGGCTGGGGGAAGTTCACGGGCCACGGAGGAGTGGCGGTGTTGTCCCGTTTCGAAATCCTGACCGATCACGTTCAGGATTACTCCGATCTTCTGTGGAAAGACCTGCCTGGGGCCACTTTACCAAGCAAAAACGGCCTTCCCTTCCCATCTGAAGCGGCGCACGAGATTCAGCGCCTGTCCTCAACTGTGCATTGGGTGCTTCCGATCAAAACCCCGCATGGGCGCCTCAGCCTGATGACCTTTCACGCTACCCCACCGGTTTTTGACGGCCCCGAAGATCGCAATGGTCTGCGCAACAGGGATGAAATTCGCTTGTGGTCGGTTTTACTGAACGGCGGTCTAGGGCCAGTTCCCAAAGGCCCGTTCGTGATCGCCGGAGACGCCAATCTCGACCCGACCCGCGGAGAAGGCCACAACCAGGCCATTCGCACCCTTTTGACCAGTTCCCGTGTGCAAGATCTGGTGCCGGCAGACCCGTTGGGTTCATCAGCTACAGTCGATTGGAAAGCCACCGGAGAAATGCGCGTTGATTACGTGTTGCCGTCCAGTGATCTGCAAATCTCTGAAACTGGTGTTGTTTGGCCCGAGAAAGGCGACAGGTTAAACGACAGCGCCCAACGCGCCAGCAGGCATCGATTGGTCTGGGTTGACATAATCCTACCCTAAAACCTCGCCCATATTCCCAGCTTTTGTCGATGATGCGGCACATTGGGGCGGAATTGCCGAACGCAAGGCATCCTCCAAGTTCGATTTGGGAAACGAGCCCAGCAATTCTCTCATATATCCGCCATCCAGTTGATGTGGCACGTGCCAGAGGTATCGCATCTCAATCAAGCAGGGGGCCATACGCCAGAAAGGGCGCGCCACCTGCAAAGGCCACCATTTCATGCGCTGTACAGAAACCGTCCGACCCGTAACCTGCGAGAGGGTTTGTGCGATCTGAACCCCGGTCAAAGTAAACCCGTCGAATGGAACATCGCAGAAACGGGGGAGGTCTTCGCGAGTCTCAGCCAGTGCGACGGCAGCGCGGGCCAGGTCAGGCAGAAAAGCCCAAGCGTGCGGCGCCTCCGGATCACCGGGATAAACGAACTGACTACGCGAAAGGCGCTTGATCATGACCTGATCGAACCAGTTCCCGGACGCATTGGTGTCAATGAAGTCCCCGGCACGCAACAGGATGGTACGCACCGTCGACGCGCGATAGGCCTCTTCCACGTCGATCCGGATCCGGCCCAGAGGATTGGTGGCCTGATGCGGGGTCCCGCCCGACCATGGGCCCGGCGTATCCTCGCCAAATACGTAGACATTCCCTGGCACAATCACGGTCGCCCCCGTATCTGACGCCGCATCTATCACCCGCTTGGTCAGTACAGGCACATCGCGCGCCCAATCGGGATAGGGCGGGTTCCATCCATTCACGATGACATCCACGCCGCGCGCTGCCTGTGACAGCTTACCAGACCTGCGGTTAAACTCTGTCACATCCCAGCCCGCGTGCCTGAATGCCAGTGCTGCATTGCGTCCAAAGCGCCCCGATGCGCCCAGTACCAGTGCTGTTTGTGCCATGTCTGCCTCCTGTCTGAGGTCAATCTACCCATTCACGTCGCGCAGGGAATTGCCGTAAATCGCAGAACGTGTATTCATTTCTGAATGGACAAAGCACTGACACATGCAGATTGGTCTCTGATCCAATGCTTTCTGGCCGTGGCCGAGACGGGATCGCTGTCTGCCGCCGCGCGACATCTCAATCGCAGCCAACCCACTTTGGGGCGGCAGGTCCAAAACCTCGAGGACGAGCTGGGTGTCTCCCTTTTCGATCGCCACGCCCGCGGTCTGAAGCTCAGCGAAGCGGGCTCACAGCTTTTGCCGATGGCCCAGCAGATGCACAGCGCCATGACCGCGTTCAGTCTTGCCGCTGCGGGGCAATCGCAACAGCTTGAAGGCTCGGTGCGTATCACCGCATCGGTCTTTGCCTCGCATCACCTGCTGCCACCGATACTGGCGTCCATCCGCAAGCAGGAACCCACGATTCAGCTTGAACTGGTGGCCACCGACACCACCGAGAATCTGCTCTATCGCGAGGCGGATATCGCCGTGCGTATGTATCGCCCTGCGCAGGTGGATCTCATTTCCCGCTATCTCGGGGATGTGCCGCTGTGTTTTTGTGCCGCCAAGTCCTATCTGGACCGGAAGGGGCGCCCCAAGACGCCGGAAGAACTGTTTACGCATGACCTGGTGGGATTTGACGCGAACCAGGAGATCATCAAGGCCATGCGGGAAAAGGGATGGCCAGCCAGCCGGGACAGCTTTGCCACCCGCTGTGACCTGCAAAGCGCCTATTGGGAACTGATCCGGGCGGGCTGTGGCATAGGTTTCAGTCAGGTACAGGTTGCCGAAGCCGACCCCGACGTGGAAATTCTGCCGCTGGATGTGGACATCCCGATTCTACCCGTGTGGCTGGCCGCACCTCAGGCCATGCGCCAGACCCCGCGCATCCGCAGGGTCTGGGACTTGTTGGCTGAAGGGCTCAAAGCCGCTCTTTGAGCGTCAAAGCAGGCCAGTATAAGTTCCACGCGCTGGATAGTTGTTGCCCAGTGTGAATTTCAAGCCACCTGAAATATCCGACATCGACGGGCGACCGAAAGGCGTGGTCTGTTGCCAAGCGTAGTACAGCGTCCGGTCGGGTGCGATGTAGAAATGTCCGGGCTCTGCGAACAGGTCCGGTTCGGCGCTGCCTTCGCGCTTGATCGAGATGTTCAGTCCCCAATCGTCCCGCGCTGCAGACAGCGGCAGGCTGTGACCCACACGCAGGCGCGACGCTCCGGCTTTTTCGGCGGTTTCCGCCGCGCGCTCGGCTGTATCGGTGGTGATCATGATGACCTCGACGCCCAGCGCCGCGAAGTCATCCAGCGCCGCTTCGACCTCGGCCATCTGCCTGATGCAGATCGGGCAATGCAGCCCGCGATATTGAATCACCAGCGTCCCGTTTTCGCCCTTGTCCGCATCAAGATCGAAGCTGCCATGGGCAACAGTTTCGATTTTCAGCGCAGGAACTGGATTTCCAGGTGTCAGCATGTGATTTCCTTCTGTTTTGGCAGGTTCGTCTCATTGACCCGATGCAACGCAGACGCTAGGCCCTGTGCAACAAAACGCAAGGAGACCCTTCATGTCCAACCCTTCGCTCCTTATCCTGCCCGGAGACGGAATTGGCCCGGAAGTCATGGCCGAAGTGCGCAGAATCATCGATTGGTTCGGCACCAATCGCGGTCTTCAATTTGACGTGAGCGAGGACCTGGTCGGCGGTGCGGCCTATGACGCCCACGGCAAGCCTCTGTCCGATGAGACGATGGCCAAGGCGCAGGAGGTTGACGCGGTTCTGCTGGGCGCTGTCGGCGGTCCGAAATACGACGATCTGGATTTCAGCCTGAAGCCCGAGCGCGGGTTGCTGCGCCTGCGCAAGGAAATGGACCTGTATTCGAACCTGCGCCCGGCCCAGTGCTTTGACGCGCTGGCTGACTTCTCTTCGCTGAAAAAAGACATCGTTGCCGGTCTCGATATCATGATCGTGCGCGAACTGACCTCGGGTGTTTATTTCGGGGAACCGCGCGGCATCTTCGAAGAAGGCAATGAACGCGTTGGCATCAACACCCAGCGCTACACCGAATCCGAGATCGAACGGGTTGCGCGCTCGGCCTTCGAACTGGCGATGCGCCGGAACAAAAAACTGTGCTCGATGGAAAAAGCCAACGTGATGGAATCGGGCATCCTGTGGCGCGAAGTCGTCAACCGCGTTGCCGCTGATTACCCCGAGGTCGAACTGAGCCATATGTACGCTGACAACGGTGCCATGCAGCTGGTGCGCGCACCCAAGCAGTTTGACGTGATCCTGACCGACAACCTGTTCGGCGACATCCTGTCCGACTGCGCCGCGATGCTGACCGGGTCTCTGGGTATGCTGCCGTCAGCGTCGCTGGGCGCTCCGATGGCCAATGGACGCCCCAAGGCGATGTACGAGCCCGTACACGGGTCTGCCCCCGATATCGCAGGTCAGGGCAAAGCCAACCCGATCGCCTGTATCCTCAGCTTTGCGATGGCTCTGCGTTACAGCTTTGATCACGGCGAAGAAGCAGATCGTCTGGAAGCAGCGATCGAAAAAGTTCTGGCCGACGGTGTGCGCACCGGCGACCTGCTGGCGGATGAGGGCGTTCAGCCCGTGTCGACCACCGAAATGGGCGACGCGATCCTCGCAGCTTTGGACGCAAGCGTCTAAGTCACGAATAAAGAATGACAAAAGGCGGTGCCTGGTGCACCGCCTTTTTCTTGTTTCGGCTTTTCGAGTTTGCTTTAGTTGCCGCCAAAAATGTTCTTCAGCAGGTTATTGATGTCATCGGCAAAACCTCCGCGCTTGCGGCGGGGCTGCGGCTGGGCGACCTGAACGGGTGGTTCCGGCGCCATCATCGGCAAGGGTGTGGGTGTCATCCCCTCGGTCACGCGCAGCATTGTTTCCTTCCAAATCTCGGCAGGCAACCCGCCACCGGTCACGCCGGACAAGGGCGTGTTGTCATCATACCCCATCCAGACGCCAGTTACGTAATCCGCCGTGAACCCGATGAACCACGCATCGCGTGCGGCCTGGGTCGTTCCGGTCTTGCCCGCCACCTGCCAGCCGGGCAATTTGGCCCGCCCGCCGGTCCCTTCAGAGACCACACGTTCCATCATCCAGGTCAGCTGTTTGGCGGCCGTTTCATTGATGACTCTCTCACCAATACCGGTCGTCGTGACCATGACAGGTGTTTCGTCGCCCAACAGCTTCAGTTCGGTCAGCCCATAAGGTTCAACCTGTGACCCGCCATTCAGGATGCCTGCATATGCGCCGGTCATCTCGATCAACGTGCTTTCAGATGCACCAAGCGCCAGCGCAGGCCCCTGTGCAAGATCGCTGGCAATCCCAAAGCCGCTGGCGATCGTCCGAACATTGTCCAGCCCGGAAATCTCAGCCACTTTCACCGCCGGTATGTTCAGCGAGTTTTTCAGCGCATCCGCCAAGGTCACCCGACCATAATACTTATTGGTATAGTTCTTGGGACACCACTGGCCTGACCCCGGAATATCGACGCAATAGGGTTCATCCATCACCGTATCCAGTGGCGAATAGCCAAGTTCCAGCGCGGTGGCATAGACGAATGGCTTGAACGACGATCCCGTCTGACGCAACGCCTGTGTCGCCCGATTGAACGCGCCAGACACGCGTGTCTTGCGCCCACCAACCATGGCACGTACCGCGCCGTCTGCCGACATCACGACAATGGCGGCCTGCGCCTTTGAGCCTTCACGGACTTTTTCCTGAAAGATGAACTTCAGCGCTTCTTCAGCAGAAGTCTGGATGCGCTGATCCAAGGTCGTACGGATCACCACATCTTCGGTCGTGTTTCGGGTAAAGAACTCGGGCCCGCTGGCCATGACCCAATCCGCAAAGTACCCCCCGGCCCGCGCAGCCGCCGCCTCGGACAGTTGGGCAGGTCGCGCTCGTGCTTCGCTGGCCTGCGCGGAGGTCAGATAGCCCTGATCCTCCATCAGACCGATCACAAGGCGGGCCCGGTCCTGAGACCGTTGCAGGTTGTTCGTCGGCGCATAGCGCGTGGGTGCAACCAGCAGGCCGGCCAGCATCGCTGCCTCAGCTGGAGACACTTCAGCTGCGGACTTTCCAAAGTATCGCTGGCTTGCGGCCTCGAACCCGCGCGCGCCTGCACCAAGGAACGCCCGGTTCAGGTAAATCGTCAGAACCTCATCCTTGGAGTATTTCACCTCCATGGCAATTGCGTAAATGGCCTCCTTGGCCTTGCGCCACAGTGAACCCTGACGGCAATCGGCTTCATAGGCAGCCTCTGATTCCCATTCAGCCGGATCATAAGGCTCGCCCAGACACAGCAGTTTGGCCGTTTGCTGCGTAATGGTGGACCCGCCATGCCCGGACAACGGGCCGCGCCCTTCGCTCAGGTTGATGCGTACGGCGCTCGCGACGCCACGCGGGCTTACGCCGAAATGGCGATAGAAGCGTTTGTCCTCGGTCGCAATGACGGCGTTTTTCAGATGCGGGGACACCGTATCAGCCGTGATCACCCCGCCAAACTGGTCACCGCGCCACGCGAACACTTTGCCGTCCCGGTCCAGCAGCGTGACCGACCCCCGCGCGCGCCCGTCCAACAAGGCGTCTAGGTCCGGCAAAGAGGTATAGACGACGCCCACTGCCAAAGCGATCAAAATGGCCACAACTGCGCCAACCCGCCAGGTCAGACCCCAGACCATACGCCAGACCCAGCGGAAAAAGCGACGCAGGATCCCACCGCCCTTGCCGCCCGATCTCTTGCGCGTCTTCTTGCGCGCGGTTTTGCGCGTGGTTGTCTTGCGGGCCGTCGCCTTCTTGCCCGCCGGGCGCTTGGACGCCGACGGTTTACGGCCCTTTGACGGGTACCTTCTATCCGCAACCAATTTCGGCTTGCGTCGCTTGGACTCAGTCATGCTCAAACTCTGCCCGGTTTTTCTTTTGCGCCACCATACCCCGCTGACCTGAGTATGTAGAGGTCCGATTTTCCGAAAATTCCCCTCACAACACTGCCCGATATTTAATCAGCTCGCCGAGTTTGTGCAAAAAATGTGCAACTTTACGCCATTTTACGGCCCATTGGCGCCCAATGGCCGTTTCTTCCCACGCTCAGTCGCGCATTTTCTGCAGGTGCAAACAAACCGGTTCCGCCGGAGAACCAGAGGGGAAAGACGTGAAACTGATCATTGCGACAATCAAGCCGTTCAAGCTGGAGGAGGTGCGCGAGGCACTGACCGAGGCCGGCGTGCGCGGCATGATGGTAACCGAGATCAAGGGCTTCGGCTCGCAATCCGGTCACACCGAAATCTATCGGGGGGCCGAATATGCTGTGAATTTCGTACCCAAGATCAAGCTCGAGATCGTGGTGCCCGCGACAATGGCCGACCAGATCGTCGAGACCATCACCAAAACAGCCAAAACCGGCAAAATCGGTGACGGCAAGATTTTCGTCCTCGATGTCGAGCAGGCGCTGCGCGTGCGGACCGGGGAAACCAACGAGGACGCGCTGTAAAGCGCGCCCACTCACACTCATTCGAGGAAGACACATGAACCTGATGAAATCTCTCATCCCTGCCGCCGCGATTGTCGCGCTGCCGCAGATGGGCCTTGCGCAAGAGGCCGCAGGCGAGGCCGCACAGCACACGCAATACATCCTGACCTCACTGCTGTTTCTGGTCGGCGGTTTTCTCGTATTCTGGATGGCCGCGGGCTTTGCCATGCTCGAGGCCGGTCTGGTGCGTTCGAAAAACGTGGCCATGCAGCTGGTCAAGAACATTGGCCTGTTTTCCTTTGCGGCCATCATGTACTGGCTGGTGGGATTTAACCTGATGTATCCGGGCGATGGGTGGACCATCACCGGCATCCTGGGTGCGTTCTCGCCAACGTCGCTCGAGCCGGTTGGTTTGGCCGACACCGAAACCGCGCTGGATTATGCTTCCGTAGGTTCAGACTTCTTTTTCCAACTGATGTTCTGCGCCACCACCGCGTCCATCGTATCCGGCACCATGGCCGAGCGCGTCAAACTGTGGCCCTTCTTCTTCTTCGTGATCGTCCTGACAGGCATCATCTACCCGATCGAAGCGTCCTGGCAGTGGGGTGGCGGCTGGTTGTCCGAGATGGGCTTCAGCGACTTCGCCGGCTCGACCCTGGTGCACGCCGCAGGTGGCTTCGCGGCTCTGGCCGGTGCCATCGTACTTGGCCCGCGCATCGGCAAGTACAACAAGGACGGCAAGGTTGTTCCAATCCCCGGTTCGAACCTGGCGCTGGCAACCTTGGGGACGTTCATCCTGTGGTTGGGTTGGTTCGGTTTCAACGGTGGCTCGCAGCTGGCAATGGGAACCATCGGTGACATGGCCGATATCAGCCGTATCTTTGCCAACACCAACATGGCCGCGGCCGCCGGTGCCGTCGCCGCCTTGATCCTGACGCAGGTGATGTACGGCAAGGTTGACCTGACCATGGTTCTGAACGGCGCGCTGGCCGGTCTGGTGTCAATCACCGCTGAACCCTTGGCGCCGTCGCTGTTTCAGGCGCTGATCATTGGTGCAATCGGTGGTGTGATCGTTGTCCTGACCGTTCCGATGCTGGACCGCATGAAGATCGACGACGTGGTCGGTGCGATTCCGGTTCACCTGATCGCAGGCTTCTGGGGTACCTTCATCGTGGCATGGACCAACGGTGACGCGTCCTTCGTGACCCAGATCATTGGCTTCGCTGCCATTGGGATCTTCGTCTTCGTCGTCAGCTTCATCCTGTTCTCGGTCCTCAAGGCAACAGTCGGCCTGCGGGTCGGTGAGGAAGAAGAGATCAACGGGCTCGACATGGGTGAGTTGGGGATGGAAGCGTATCCCGAGTTCTCGAAAGGTTGAGATCGTTGAATAATAAAAGCGGCCCTAGCCCTGTGCTGGGGCCGTTTTTTGTGCGGCAGTCGTTTTTGGGTTAGAATCTGCATGTCAAAATAGGGGGGAGTGCAATGCCGAACGCACCGCGCACACTTGTTGGCACAAGCCTGAAATGGACTGGGGTCCACCACTCCGGACATGGCGATTTCGAAGACTTATCGACACACACGGTCAGTTACGAAACCGAAAACACCTGCTATGTCACCGCGAACGGCATGCTGGTAGGCGAGGCGGATTACACATATCGCCGCCTTGATGAACAGGTCGGCATATGTATCTACCACCCGCGAGAGTATCAGGGCAGAACTGATGTCGTGCTAAACGCCATATTCGACTTTCGCGCGATGAAAGATCGGGCCGTGATAACCGCAGGTGGAAACCCATTCGCCGTGGCGGACGGGGATATGCAGTTCGTCAAAACTCCGCCACGCCCGGGCTGAACCAGACGTGACGGTTGTCCGGTCAAACCCCGACGTCGACAATCGCCTTGGCCAGGATCGGCACGGTGGTCGCGTTCAGACCGGCGATGTTCAGGCGGCTGTCGCCGACCATATAGATGCCGTGATCGACACGCAGTTTCTCGACCAGTTCCTGTGCCGCCCCCAAGCGTGAGAACATGCCACGGTGTTGGGCGATGAAACCAAAGCGGTCCGAGCCGCTCAGACGCTGCAGCTCGTCGGCCAATTGCTGACGCAAATCCAGCATGGACAGGCGAACCTCTTCCAACTCGATGGCCCAGTCTGCGCGCAACGCTTCATCCATAAGAATGGTCGTCACAACACGCGCGCCGTGGTCAGGTGGAAACGAATAGTTTTGGCGGTTCAGGAATGACAGCGTCCCTTGGTTCAATGCGGTCTGCCCGGCATCGGCGCTGATGGCCATCAGCAAACCAGTGCGTTCGCGGTACACGCCGAAATTCTTCGAACACGACGCCGCTATGAGGCATTCCTTGACCGAAGATGCGACCAGACGTGTTGCTTGCGCATCCTCTTCCAGACCGTCGCCGAAGCCCTGATAGGCGATGTCGATCATCGCTACGAGGCCAAGTTCGTTGATCAGGTTCACGACTTCCTGCCATTGAACGATGTTGAGGTTGGCACCGGTCGGGTTGTGGCAGCAACCGTGCAGCAGAACCACGTCACCCGCCTTGGCGGTCTTCAGGTCTTCGATCATGCCGTCGAAATCGACGCCACGTGTGTCACCATCGAAATAGCGGTATTGAACCGTCTCGATCCCCAGATAGTTCAGGATCGACAGGTGGTTCGGCCATGTCGGGTTCGACACAAACACGCGGGCTGACGGGTTGGCCATGCGGATCATCTCGAACGCCTGACGACAGGCGCCGGTGCCGCCCGGTGTCGCCACAGCTGCGATATTGCCGCGCTTAACCGACGTGCCGAGGATTAACCCGATCATCGCATCCGCATAGGCCGGGTCGCCGGCCAGCCCGGTATAAGCCTTGGTGTCCTGCTCTTCCCAGATGCGCCGCTCGGCCGCTTTGACGGCGCGCATGACCGGGGTAATGCCCTCTGCGTTTTTATAAACGCCAACACCCAGGTCGATCTTCTGATCGCGCGGGTCTTCGCGGTACATCTGCATCAGCGCCAGGATCTTGTCGGCAGGCTGCGGTTTCAGGTTCTCGAACATCAGGTCTCTCCGGTTGCGACGGGCAGGGTCGGGAAGGCACCCCATTCAGCCCATGAGCCGTCATAAAGCGAGTGGTCTTTCTTACCCATGCGCTCCAGCGCAAGGCTCAGGATCGCGGCAGTCACGCCAGACCCGCACGAGGTGATCGCCGGTTTCGACAGATCGACGCCCGCAGCCTCGAATATGGCGCGGCACTCTTCCGGCGACTTCATGGTGCCTTTGGCGTTCAGCAACTGGCCAAAGGGGACATTGCGTGAGCCCGGAATATGGCCCGAACGCAGACCCTCGCGCGGCTCGGCTTCGGCCCCGGCAAACCGGCCGGCAGAGCGGGCGTCGATAATCTCATGATCACCAAGCTTGGCGGCGGCGGACACTTGCGTGACGTCCCGGACAAGCTGGTTTTGTACCCGAACGGTCATGTGACGATCACGGATGACCGGCGGCAGATCTTCAACCTCGCGCCCTTCCGCCTGCCATTTAGGGAACCCACCATCCAGAACCGCGATGTTTTCCTGCCCCATCAGACGGAACAGCCACCAGACGCGTGCAGCCGACATCAGCCCAGCGCCATCATAAACCACGACCTGATGACCATCGCCCACACCCATCGCCCGCAGGCGCGACATGAATTTCTCGACCGGAGGCGCCATGTGCGGCAAGTCGGAACGGTGATCTGATATCTCATCAATATCAAAGAACCTCGCACCGGGGATGTGGCTTGCATCATATTCGGCCTTTGCATCACGATTTTGTGCGGGCAAGTACCACGACCCGTCCAGAATCCGCAGATCCGGGTCCTTCATATGCGCGGCCAGCCATTCGGTAGATACGAGGGTTTTTGGATCGTCCTGCATCAAAGCCTCCCCAAAGCGAGCTTGGGATTTCCCTATACCCGGCAGCTTGGGGGTTCAAGACTGGATAGCGCTAGCGCCTGTTAACCTCTGGATTTATCGCACCCGGCGCAGGCGGACGTGCTGAATGATGCCGATGATACTGATCACGATCCAGAAACCCTCGATCAGCATCGAGGCCAGATTGAAATTCTGCAGCAGGGAATAGACGATCAGGACGGATCCCAGCAGGTTGATCACCGGAAAAGCCAGATCATCCGAATTCATCATTCGCATCTGCGTCGCGAAATACGCGGCCACCACGATCAGTGCTCCGAACGAGCCGATGGCGTCCACGATGGTCAGGCTGTCGAAAAATGCGGTCATGTAGGGTCCCTGCCGTTTTCAGGAAACTCTGTGTCTTGGGCGTAATGATGCATGTTCAGAAATGCAGCGCCGTGCACACCGGCACGGTATCCGTGCGGCACATCTGCCGCAAACCGCAGACCCTGCCCTGCCTGCAAGGGAACCCATTCCCCATCACGAAGAATTTCCAAAGTGCCGCTAAGGACAAACACTTCCTCGGTCACCCCGGCAGCGTGCGCGGGCGACTCGTGACTCTGGTTTGGGTTAAGACTCACGTGAAAGGTTTCGGCCCCCAATGCAGGATCGAAGGGGAAGACGATCTTGACCTCGATACTGCCGGGGAAAGTCACGGTCTGAAAGACCGATGGGTCGCCCTGCATTGTGTCGATCAACGCGCTCAAGGGCACCTGGAACCCTTTGGCGATCTTCCAGAGCGTGGCAATCGTCGGGCTGGATTCGCCCCGTTCGATCTGACCCAGCATGGCTTTGCTGACACCGGTCATTTCCGCCACCTTGGACAGGCTCAGCCCTGATGCCGCGCGTACATCCCGTAACTTCAGCGTAATGTCGTCCATTGCCATCGTGTCGTCTTTCGAATCCTCTTGTGCGTTATAGCGCACATGTGGTACGTGCGCTATAACGCACGAACCCCAAGACATGCAACCCGAGGAAATAGGGAAACAGCATTATGCCATTGTACCGATCCAGAACCTCAACCCATGGCCGCAACATGGCCGGCGCACGCGGCCTTTGGCGTGCCACAGGCATGGGTGACGATGATTTTGGCAAACCGATCATTGCCATCGTCAACTCGTTCACCCAGTTCGTGCCCGGTCATGTTCACCTGAAGGATCTGGGCCAGATGGTTGCGCGCGAGGTTGAAGCCGCTGGTGGTGTTGCAAAAGAGTTCAACACGATCGCGGTTGATGACGGCATCGCAATGGGCCATGACGGCATGCTGTATTCACTTCCTTCCCGCGAAGTCATTGCGGACTCGGTCGAATACATGGTCAACGCGCATTGCGCGGATGCGATGGTCTGCATTTCGAATTGCGACAAGATCACCCCCGGTATGCTGATGGCTGCGATGCGCCTGAACATCCCGGCCATTTTTGTCTCGGGCGGGCCTATGGAGGCCGGCAAGATCGATATCGCTGATCTGGATGCCAAAAAAATCGACCTCGTCGATGCGATGGTGGCTGCGGCAGACGACAAGTTCACGGACGAACAGGTTCAGCACATCGAAGAGAATGCCTGTCCGACCTGCGGGTCCTGTTCGGGCATGTTCACCGCGAACTCGATGAACTGCCTGGCCGAAGCGCTGGGTCTGGCCCTGCCGGGTAACGGCTCGACACTTGCTACACATGCCGACCGCAAAGAGCTTTTCCTGGAGGCAGGCCGCCGGATCGTTGAGATCACCAAGCGCCATTACGATCTGGACGAAAAGGGTTTCTTGCCGCGCGAGATCGCCAACTTTGACGCGTTCGAAAACGCCATGAGCCTCGACATCGCCATGGGAGGGTCGACCAACACGGTTCTGCATCTGCTGGCGATCGCGCATGAGGGTGAGGTTGATTTCACCATGACCGACATGGACCGCCTGAGCCGCCGTGTTCCCTGCCTTTGCAAAGTCGCGCCCAACACCGAAAACGTGCACATGGAAGACGTCCACCGCGCCGGTGGTATCTTCTCGATTCTCGGAGAGCTCAGCCGCGCAAGCCTGCTGCACGAAGAATGCAGCACGGTACATTCGGCAACGATGGGCGAGGCAATTGCCAACTGGGACATCAAGGTCGCCAATAACCCTAAGGCACAAGAACTGTTCAAAGCCGCCCCTGGTGGTGTGCGTACCACACAAGCGTTCAGCCAGTCCAACCGGTACAAGGAACTGGACACCGACCGCGAAGGTGGCGTGATCCGTTCGAAAGAACACGCGTTCAGTCAGGATGGCGGTCTGGCCGTTCTGTTCGGTAATATTGCCCGCGACGGCTGTATCGTGAAAACTGCTGGCGTAGACGCAAATATCCTGAAATTTACTGGCTCGGCTTACGTGTGCGAAAGCCAGGATCAGGCAGTCAACGACATTCTCACCGGCAAGGTGAAAGAAGGCGACGTGGTGGTGATCCGCTATGAAGGCCCGCGCGGCGGCCCGGGGATGCAGGAAATGCTGTATCCGACGTCATATCTGAAGTCTAAAGGACTGGGTAAAGCCTGCGCCCTGCTGACCGATGGTCGTTTTTCGGGCGGCACATCCGGTCTGTCGATCGGACATGTATCACCCGAGGCGGCCGAAGGCGGTGAGATTGGTCTGGTGCAGAACGGTGACACGATCGCGATCGACATCCCCAACCGCACCATTCATCTGGCGGTTTCGGATGAAGAGCTGGCAGAGCGTCGCAAGGAACAGGACGCAAAGGGTTGGGAGCCTGCCGCGCCGCGCAAACGCAAGGTGTCCACTGCGCTCAAGGCCTACGCCAAGCTGACGACCAGCGCGGCGAAAGGGGCAGTACGTCAAGTCTGAACATCTGCGGGACCGGTTTGCTGACTCAGCAGACCGGTAAATCGGCCGCCCACAGGAACTCCCGCTCCCATATCGCACCATCAGCTTCGCTGAGGCTGCATTTGGCTTTGGGCCCGGCGCCGCGCAATGCGCGGCGCCGGGCCCAACCAGAGGAGATGTTTCGCAAGAAATATCGACGATGGGCGGGAGCACCCTACCGTCAGTCGCCCAACTTGGCGTGAATTTCGTTCAGATCAATTTCGCCGATCGGCATCTTGTTGGCCGGGTTTTCGAAGTCGTATTTGAACAGCTCGAAATCCTGCTTGTAGATCTCATAGACCAGATGCATCGACAGATCGTCGAAGTAATCCTCGACCGGATGCGCACGTTTTGGTCCGTGGCCTTCAGATTCATTGAACCGTGGGATCTCGGACAATGTAACCGAGTGCTTCAGCTCGACATTGTCCAGAACATCCTGCATCCCGTCGTTGAACGCTTCGGTCCAGAAAATCCGGTCATAATGACCGCCGTTCACGATGAAAGTAGACACGTGGCCTGACATCGCAGACCAGTGAATGTCCGGGTCCATCGGACGCCGCCACCGGATCGTATCGCGCGCAAACAACAGAAACCGGCGGAAGCTGGCGATCTGGTCAAACTCTCCTTTGCCGTCGTCACCGCCCACTTCGATCCCATAGTTGTAGATCAGCGTCGGAACCAGATTGCCGCGGTATCGCTTACCGTTGCGCTGAATGCCGCAGATCTTGTCAAAGAATGAGCTTAGGATGCGGGTATAAGGATTGCGCACGCAAGTAAAAGAATACGACGCGTGATTGCGCACATTGTTCGATATCAGGCCCTGACTCTGATCAAACGCCCATTTATGCATGCCGTCCTTAGCGTCATGGATATCACCATCGAAAAACTGACCATGGTCCGAATAATACATGATCTGACCAATGGTCGAGCAGGCACATTTGGGCACCACACGGTACACCATGCTTTCGCTCTCGGTCATCCAGGTACCGGGAAACCCCATCTGCTGCGCCTCCTTCGCTGGCCTGGTCTCGATCCGATACACCAGCTTTTGGTAACAAAGAACCAAAATTATTCTGTTTATTCAATCGTTCATCCTCAGTATCACGGTTGAAATCAGGCAGAAACGGATATTGCGTTATCTCTATGGCAAAAGTCGCCTATATATTGCTGTGTCACAAGGACCCCGAGGCCATCATTGCTCAGGCCGAACAACTGACTGCAGCTGGCGATTGCATGGCCATCCATTTTGACGCCAGCGCCAGCACCAAAGCACATGAACGCATTCGGTCCGCGCTGGATCAGAACCCCAATGTGACCTTTGCGAAAAAGCGCGTCAAATGCGGCTGGGGCGAATGGTCTCTGGTGCGGGCCACGCTGAACGCCCTGCAAGCCGCCGTCGAAACTTTCCCCCGCGCCACTCATTTCTACATGCTGTCCGGTGACTGCATGGCGATCAAAACGGCAGAATACACGCACCGTTTTCTGGATGAGCACGACAAGGATTTCATTGAAAGCCACGACTTTTTTGCCAGCAACTGGATCAAGACCGGCATGAAGGAAGACAGGCTGATCTATCGCCACTACTTCAACGAGCGTACGCAGTCCAAGCTGTTTTATGCGGCCTATGAAATGCAAAAGCGCCTTGGTCTGACACGGGACATCCCCCAGGACATTCAGATGATGATCGGCAGCCAATGGTGGTGCCTGCGTCGCAGAACAGTCGAAATGATTCTGGATTTCCTGCGTCAGCGCCGGGATGTGATACGGTTTTTCTCGACCACGTGGATACCTGATGAAACCTTCTTTCAGACCCTGGTGCGCCACCTGATCCCGAAAAGCGAGATTGAAAACCGAACGCTGACATTCCTGATGTTCTCGGACTATGGAATGCCGGTCACGTTCTACAACGACCATTATGACATGTTGCTGGGCCAGGACTATCTGTTCGCGCGCAAGATCAGCGCAGAGGCGCTTGAGCTGAAAGACCGTCTCGGCTCGCTGTATGCGAGCGAGGGTGTTGATTTCCCTGTCTCGAACGAGGGGCGCAATCTGTATGCGTTTCTTACCGGTCGAGGGCGCATCGGCCGCCGGTTCGGACAACGCTTTTGGGAGGCTGGAAGTACGCTCGGCCCTGAACGAGAACTGTTTGTGATCGTCTGCAAGAAGTGGCATGTCGCCAAACGTCTTGTCGACCAGATCGCGTCGGAAACGGACATCCCCTGTGTTGAATACCTGTTCAACGAAGAACATACTTTGCTGCCGGATTTGGGCGGGATCGAATCCACCCTGGCCAAGCGTTCCCGTCACCGGCGCGCCGTTCTGGGCCTGTTGTTCGACAGTTTCGGGTCAAATCAGCTGGCGCTGTGCCTAGACCCAGCCAATCTGGACGCACTTGAAGATTTTTGCGGCGACCAGGCCAAAACCCATGTGCTTGAGATCGAATGCGAATACTCGGACGAATATCTGATCGGCCACGCGCGTCGCGTCGGGCTTGCCGGAGACAACAGTCCAACGGAAACCGTTGCATCGCTGCTGCCGACTCTTCGCAACGATCTGAGCTACGAATCCGAACAGATCCGTGCCGCTCGGCTGGGCAATTACCTGCGCCTGCGGGAAACGGCACCGCGCGCCGACAATGAAGCGGTTATTGCCAAGTTTCTTGGGGTCGACGAAAAAACAGCCCAGGCCATTATGCGGTTGGACTACCTTTTCCTCGACTAAACCAAAAAAGCCATTCATTGATTGCTGCCTGCGAGCAGGTACCGTTGGCCCGTGCATTCCATATCTCGGATGGCAAATGTTCCGCCACGCAAAGCACCCTCAGCCCCTGTAACTGCACTCGTGATTTTTATTCAAAAATCAGATACTGTGCAGCCAATTGGGCCATTTTGTTCAAACTTTTTCCGTCAGCAATACGGCCCTTGCCAGAAAAAGCACGGAAAGCAGACAGGTCTTTTATTCTGAATGGCCGGTATCTGAGCTTCGAAGAACCAGAAAAACTGGCTGATCGAAGATTGAAGTATTGAAACGCAACTCCGGGGGGAAACAGTTGTGCCCATAGATCAAATTTCAAAATCAAGATCATACATCCCAAATGACGCAGACTGGAAGGTGATATATGATGTCCTTCCGGGGAACCCAGCCGTCATCAACCCGCATTTCGAGTGCATCGAGGTGACCGGAAACACGGTTCTGCCAGCGAACGGCATGTATATCGTGCTGCGCGGCGTGGTTCAGTTGCGCCAGAACGGAAATCCATTGGCCAGTGCGGATGTCGGCGATTACTTCTATGAAGAACACCTGCAGATCTCGGATATCCCCGTCAGCCTGGAAGCGCTTGCGCTGGACGGAACCCGGCTGGCGTACCTGTCCAGCAAGAACTGGCTTCAGATACCAGAAAGCATCCGGCAACCCTGTTTTGCAACGATGTTTGGTGATCTGGTCAGCGTTCAGTTGCATAATTTTCAACAGCCAATCAATTGTTGCAGTGTCACCGCGGCCGCCCTCAGCATGTCGGCGCTGGGGTTCAGCTGCGAAGTGAATGACATCTTCCGCGAATGCGCATTGCCTTCGTCATTTGTCGTGAACGATGGAATCTCGCTGGGCGAGCTTTTTGACGTCGCCTGCACTTACATCCACACACAAGGGCTTCGCGAGAGGGTTCAGGTTCAGGCCTATTTCATGGACGCAGACACAACCAGTGTGCCGCTGTTGCTTGAGGCGATCGACGAATCCAACCGCCTGGGCGGTGACAACGACATTCTGGTGGCGAATTTCCAGGTCGGTGTCGCCCATGGCAAAGACGATATGCCCGGCGGCCACTTTGCCGTCATCGCCAAGTGCAACCCAAGCACGGGGCTGGTGCATATGATGGATGTGCATCCTGAAAAATACGGCAAGCTTTGGGTAACAACCGTGGAGCGGTTGTGGCAAGCCATGTCAGATCGAGACGGAACCTCGATGCGGTCCCGCGGCCTATTGCGGTTTTCGGCAAGGGCAGCGGTCAAGACGCATCTGAAGACGTTCAAGCAGCGGTGCAATTACGTCGACAGCACGCGTTACCTGGCAAAAGATCCCAAGAAACGCCGCAACCTGTTCCGCCGGGCCACGCCCAATATGAACTCATTGGGTGTGTTGGCGGAAAGCCTCGCCATTCACGGCGACAACAGAGTGGACGAGGACGAGCTGCTGCGGGCGACAGAGGCATCGTTTACGGATGCCGTCAGCCGGGTCGCCACTGCCGAAGACATGCATGACATGGCGCAAAAATACCTTAGCCAGTCCGAGAACGTGCATCTGAGCAGTTCGTTTCAAAGCTTTGAAACCCGTAACGATACATCGATCCAATCCCCGCAAGACTGGTTCAAGGCACTCTTGAAAAGCCTGAACACCAACAAAGATCGTCACCTGATGATCAATATCGATTTCAATCGCGTCACCGGGATCGAAGCGATCCGCCCGCCGGACAACGTGTACCGGGAAACCGCCCTGCTGGAAGAGTTCTGGTGTCTTTGCATTGCTTATGACGAGGACCAGGACGTTGTCACCATAGTCGACATGAGCCCTGCGACATCGCAGGTCTGGCAGGCACCGCGCGGCAACATCTTCCGCGGGTTGCGCGATCTGGAAGACCCCGCATTGGTGATGATCGAAGAGATCGACCCGCCCGAAGACCCAAGCGATGTTGCCAGTATCATCAAGCACAATAAGATGGTTCTGTTCTACGAAGATGAGGACCCCTGGTCCTACATGCTGCGCAGCGTTCTTTCGAATATCGGGGCAACAACCGTCAAGCAGATCGATGTGGGTGGACGCGATCCCAATATGATCAGGATGCGGCGGCAATTGGTGACACTCGGCGAAAGACCAGATCCGCCATATTTGTTTTTCAAAGGCGGGTGCATCAGCAAAAGCGATGAGCTGGAAGACATTGTGGACATGATCAGGGCCGGTGAATTGCAGGCTAAGATGCGCACGGAAGGGTTGCCTGTATCAGAGCTGAATGAGACCCCTAGCCTTGAAAAGAACCCGTTCGGCTATCCCAAAGGAGTTATGAATCAGGTCAACGCCGGCAAGCGAAACGTATTGTTGTGCGCCTGCGGGTCGTCGGCGGCAGACAAAATCCCGGAACTCGTCGAACGCATCGTCGATGCAGGGCATAACGTGAAACTGATCCCCTCCGTCTCGGCCGAGAAGTTCTTTCGCGATTTCGGGGCCGAGCGGATCGACGCCAAGATCACCCATCATGACTATTATCGCGACGATGATGAGTGGAATTTCCGCTACTTGAAATTTGACATGCCGGTGCGGGCATCGCATCTGGCGCTGTGCGACTGGGCCGATTGCGTCATCGTGGCGCCCATCACCTGCAACACGATGGGCAAAGTGGCCAACGGTATTGCCGACAACCTTCTGACCTCGGTCTTTGTGGCGTGGCAGTATCAGAAGAAACCGGTGATCCTTTGCCCCGCCTGCAACACGAACATGTGGAACAACATCACCACGCAGAACAATGTCGACAAGCTGAAAACGCTGGGTGTCGACTTCATCGGGCCGCGCGAAGGTCGCCTGTCAAACGGCCGGATGGGTATCGGCATGATGGCAACTCCGGACCAGGTCATGGAAGCTTTGGCGGACGCCTTCGAGGAGTTGGACGATCAAAAATATCGCGTCTGCAAATGGGCGCGCGAAGCTGCCGCCGCCGATGACATCAACGAATGGAAACGCGTGTTCCGCGCCATCGACGAAGAGATCGTCGGCGTCAACATCGTGGACGAAGCCCATGGCGATTCCCTGCTGCACTATGCAGCCGGTGGTGAAGGTGAGCTGAACGAAAGCGGCCATGATCTGGGCAAGCCGGATTATGAAGCTGCTCAGGACCTGATCGATCGTGATATCGACGTCAACATTGTCAACGATCACGGGTTCACGGCATTGCATGTGGCGGTGATGAACAAGGCGCCGAAGATGGTCGAGATTCTGCTGGGTGCTGATGACATGGATGCGACCTCGTGCATCGAATTCGTTCAGGGCATGCAGATCGAACCCGAAATCCGAGCCATGCTGGACGCTTGGGCGCAAGATCACAACCTGAAGATGGAAGACCCTGAACAGGGGCGTGACGAAAGCTTCGTAGCCGTCAAAGAACCCTCTTACCTGTATTTCACCTATGGGTCCCTGAAGCAGGGGTTCCCCAATCATGACGCACACAGCAAAGTTCTGAACGACTTCGTGGGAATGGCGCGCACCCGGCAACCGATGCCCCTGATCATCCCGAAGGAACCATTCTGCGACAATCCCAACTGTGGGTATCTGCATCGCATGGCAACGCTTGTGGATCAGCAGGGGATGGGCAAGCAAGTGGGTGGAGAAGTCTACCGTGTCACCGAATCCGGCCTCAGCGAACTGGACAGGCTGGAGGGGTATCACGGCCCCGGCTCACCCCAGAATGTCTATGTCCGCAAGAAGATCAACGTCGTCGTCGAGGGTGTAATGAAACCTGCCTACGCCTATGTGATCGCGGATCCGGAAAAGTACCTGAAAAGCTGGCGCGAGGGCACATCTGAAGTGGTAAGCGACTACACGCTGGATATGGCGCAGGGCGAACCCAAACCCGGGTTTGAACCCGTGGTCTAGCATTCTTGCGTGCTGATCGGTTGCGGTTCGGAACTGTTCTTGATGCTGAGATTATAGGCCGTGATCGCCACCATGCACAGCAACACGAAAGGCCAGAAACTGGCCTTTGGAATCAGGTTGTCCCGATAGTGGATGATCCGCAGCGACGGCACCGCCTCTGAGGCGAAAAGGTAGGTATTGATCGAAACCGCCAGCAGCAAGAAATACATAAGGAAAAAGAACGACTCCATGTAGATCACAGGTGAGCCTGCAAATCCTTCGCGCAGCTGCACATGGGCCAGCAGGATCACGAAGAACAGAACCGAACAGGTGCCGATCACGCTGGACGTGCTGAAGTCATGTCGCTCCACCAGACCCTCGCGGCGCGTGACGGTCATGACCGCACCGAACAGCAGCATCACCACAACAAGCAATGGAATCATGTGAACGATGAACGCGTTTGCGAAATTGCGCTTGATAACGAAGTTGTAATGCAACTCGGGTGCGTTGGTTTGGTATGCGTTCTGTCGTATGCCCAGCGTCGTATCCAGATTTGACAGCTTGTAATCGAAATAGGTGTTTTCACGCTCCCACGTGCCCATCACGATCCGGTTGTCGATCCCAAAGATGTCATCCGGTCCGGTCGCCGGATAAGCCTCAAAGTCGGGCACCAGCGCGACATTGACCTCAAAAGAGGCCGGCCAGAACCGTACCCAAACCGTTTTGTGATCGAAGGGGTAACTGGTGTAGTCGAAGCTCTGGCGCAGAGTTTGTTCGAAATACCAACCAATCAAAACGCCGTCGGGTTGCGGCAACCGATAGGCCTGTTCGATAAGGCCGTTTGCCGTATCGACCGCTTCGGGCAGAAGAAACCCAGCCTCACCTTCGGCAGGAATGATCGCATCATGTTCACCTGCTTTGTAGTGCTGCCAGATATAGCCGGTAAGCTGTATATCGCTGGCGCCAAGAAAGCTGAAAGACTTTATGAAAATCCCCGTTCTCAAACGGTAGTCCGGTGCAACGTCCAGCTTGCACAGATATGCATCTACCGCAGCCTGATCAGGCAGTTGTGTCGGGTCTCCTTCGAAATGGTTCAGTTCGATCCAAAGCTTGAGCAACAAAGCGGCCAACCCAAAGGTCAGCAAACCCGAGATAAGCCACACCTTTCTTTCGACGCTCATTCAGCCACCTGCCTTGCCGCCTATTCCGCCAGAAAATCCGCTCGGCCCAGCAACGATTGCGTGATGCCCATCGCCGCAAACTGCTCATTCAGATCGGCAAATCCGCTATGCTGTGACGGTGGGATATTCTGCTTCCCGCTCTCGGCCAATAGTCGTGCTTGACGAATGGACAGGTCAACCATTGGCAAAGGCTCATTCTTGGTGAACGCGGCAAGCCCATCCGCATATTCAATTGCGGCATCCCAATCACCGCGCGCCAGCATGACAACGCTGGCATCGGGGTAAAAGTGCAAATGGCTGTGGCCGACACATCCCTCGGCGATGATCTCAGAGCCCAGCTTCAAAAGGCGTGTTTGCTCATCCGGGTCCGTTTCGGCCATCGCCAATGCAGAAAGGGCCTTGGGTCCAACAAAACTCCGGCCATGTTCAAGCGCAATTTCGACTGCTCGCAGACCAGTTTCACGTGCGCGCCCCGCTTGACCGGCATACACCTGCGTTCTGGCCAGGTGTTCCAACGCCTGCGCTTCAAGGCGTTTTGCCCCCACGCGCTCTGCGATTTCGGCAGAGACACCAAAGGCTTCAAGCGCACGGTCGAGACTGCCCAGAAAGGTCTCGGCCACACCAAGGCATGTTTGCGCGACGCATTCCGGAACGAAGGCAAAATACGTCTGCGAGATTTCAATCGCCTCGTTGGCATCTGCTCTGCCCTGCCCGACATCCCCCGTATAGCTGCGCGCAACACTGAGATTGTGCAGGTTGGCCGCAAGGTCTCGAACCAGCCCTTTTTCACGCGCCCGTTCAACGGCTTGGGTGTAGAATCCTGTCGCCGTCTTCATCGTGGCATTCATGAAATTGGCGTCGCCAAATCCACTTAGCGCGCCGACTTCCAGACGAGCAGACTCGAGCTTGCGAGCCAGCGAGAGGGCGCGTTCGTTGGCCTTCAGCGCTTCGGTGTTCCGACCCAGCGGGAAGTAAACGTTACCGCGCACGTAGTTTATCTGAGCCACATCTTCTTCAGACCCGCAGCGCTCTGCCGCTGCCTCAGCAATGTCGAGCGCTTCCAGCGCGTCCTGATAAAGGCTTGCTTGCCGCGCCGCCTGCGCCAACCCGGTATGCGCCCTCGCGACTTGTTCATCGGTTTCCGCCAAACTGGCCGCGTCCTTGAACTCCTCCAAGGCTTCGTTTGACAACCCCTGCAACCGATGCGTTTCACCCCGCGCGCACAGCAGGTCAAATCGGACACCCGCCGGGGACGGCAATTCCAAAGCCCGCTCGATCAATGGGCTGGCGTCGTCGAACCGGAAGGCTTGGATCAATTTATCCGCAGCCTCCAGATAGGCTTGCGCTGCGTTATTGGCTCCGGCCCGGTCCAGATGCTGGGCGCGCAAGGTGGCATCTCGATCCTCAAACCACTGAGCCGCCTGTCGATGCAGACGGGCCCGTTCGGATTTGACCAAAGTAGCATAGGACCCGTCCCGGATCAGCGCGTGGGCAAACATGAGATCAGGTCCGGCCTCTCGGATCAACGCCGACCGGATCAGGTTACTTGTATCCAGATGTCCTTCGCCCAGAATGAAATTCAGAACTTCGGGCGAGAACCTTTGACCCAGAACCGATGCGGCCTGAAGGGCGGTTCGACTGGTGCGATCCAATGCATCCAATCGCGACTGGACGATACCCTGAATACTTCCGGGCACACTTTCCTGCTTGAGCACGTCTGTGTTGCGCAACAGCTGTTCCAGAAACAACGGGTTGCCGCCCGCCCGTTGCACACATGTTTCCAGCAAGTCCTGATCGATGGCCCGGAACTCTTCGACCAGTTGTCTGACATGCTCCTCTCCCATAGGCGCCAGTTCCAGCTTTGACACCAGCGCGCCGTCCGTCGCCATCTGCCAGTCCCTGTCGATCGGATCGCCCTCGGCCCGACTGGACATCATCAACACACAGGGAATATTCCGCGTCGCTGCGGCGATATGCGAACAGGCCGTCAGGATGTCAGGGGTCGCCCAGTGGATGTCCTCAATCTGAATAAGCAGGGGCGATTCCTGGCTGCTGGCCGAAAGCAGTTCCTCAAGAACCTGACGCCGACCCCGCAGGCGGGTCTTGTTGTCCATCACGGCATAGACCTCGGCCAGACCCGGGTCTTGCTCAAGCTCAAGCAAGGCATTGAGATGCGCGGCGTTGGAAGGACTGACCCAGCCCCTGCTGATCGCGTCTTTTGCGACAGCCGCCCCTGTTTCCGCCCCATCCGACGCTTCAAGTCCCAGAATGCTGCGGGCGACGGTCTGAATGGCTGAATGACCTTCGCGCGCACCGAAATCCACCACAACGCCGTTGTGGATCGTGTAGGACAGGCTGGTGGCCAGTTCCGCCACCTGCTCGGACAGGTGGGTTTTTCCAATTCCGGGTTCGCCCAGAACGATATGTACTTCACCTTTGCCATGGCGCTGGCACCGGTCGAACGTGGCTGAGAAAATCGACATTTCACGCTCGCGCCCAATGAATTTGTGCCGTCTCGTTCGAATGTTCCTGGCCAACCGGTCCAGACGCCAGACCTCAACCGGTTCGTTCAGCCCCTTGATCGCCTTGACCCCGATGGAGTCGCCCACGAACAACGGACCCAGCGCGCGTTGAATGTCATGTGAGACCAGCGTTTCCCCTGCCGCTGATATGTCCGTGAGACGGGAGGCCAAGTTTACGCCATCTCCTGTCACCGTGTATTCCGTATGTGACTGGCTGCCGGTTGAACTGGCAATGACCTGACCCGAAGAGATGCCGATATGGCAGGAAAGCGGCGGCGATAACGTCGGAAGAACCGCGTGAATTTCAGCCGCAGCGCGTGCTGCCCTTTCCGTGTCGTTGGTATGTGAGATCGGCGCCCCGAAAACAGCCATGACCGCATCACCAATATGCTTGTCGATGCGACCCCCGTATTTTTCGACCACATTGTCCACTTTGCTGAAGAACTGATTGAGCAGCGCGTGCAGATCCTCGGCATCCAGTTCGCTGGAAATTTTCGTGAACCCGGTCAGGTCAGCAAACATCACCGTGACCTGCCGCCGCGCGGGTTCATGCGGTGCCGTTGGTTCAGGCTCTGCCGCGGTGTGGGCGGAATCAAGTTGCTCGATAGCACGCAAAAGCCGCCGACGATCGCCGACAGCAGTAACACCGATTTCGATCAGATCCTCTGCCGTCAAATCTGGCAGAATGGAAAAGTCAATCTTGTTGTCAATGAAGGCCTGCGCGTACTCGTTCAATCCATTTGCGCTCAACCAGCCCCTCAGGTCTTGAGACATATCGCCACTCTGAAGTCCCCCACTTCAAGCGGGAACCTAGCATGGCAGCGGGCCCGAGTCTGCAAAAACCAAATTAATTCGTGATTTTGAGCAGGGTTAATCCATTTTTCATGCGTTCACCTGGCTTGCATTTCCAAACCCGTTCGACAGGACAAATGAACGGCAGGCCTCGGAGATTTCTCGAAATCGCGCTCTTTCCCTTACATAAAGATACACCTCGCGCCTGTCCGGCAAATCCGAAATCGGACGAAAGCCAACTGCGTCCGGGATGAATTGCGCGACGGTCTGCGGCAGGACCGTTATCCATTGGCCTGCTCTGACCGTCGTGATCAGGGAATGCGTGTTGTGAATGGTAACCTCGGCTCCGTCCAGAATCTCTCTGAAAGGCGCGGACTCGATAAAGTCACACAGGGCGTTTCGAACGAAAGACTCAGCCACCAGATCCGAAATGGCTGGCGGTTCTGCCCGTGTCATCAGCGGATGATCGGACGCTGCAACCAACCCGAAGCGATCCTGAAACAGCGGCTCTGCACTGACCCCGTTTAGTGGATGATGGCCGGACGCAATGCCGATATCAGACGTGTCGCCGGCAACCGCATCCAAAACCTGCTGCGAATCTCCGTCACGCAACTCGATCTTCAGGCCGGGAAAGCGAGAAGTCATATGATCCAGCAGGGCAGGAAAGACCAACGCCCCCACGGACGGCACCGATACGATACGGATCAACCCATGCTCGGCCTGTGCCGCCAGTTCAATGTTCTGAACGGCCTGGTCAAAATCCCGCACCTGTTTGAGTGAGAGGTCAAGAACTTGCTGACCCAGCGGCGAAAGGTGGTTTTTCCGTTCCCCTTCAAACAGCTTCTTGCCCAGATGCTCTTCGAATTGCTTCAGCATCATTGAGACGGCAGATTGTGTCCTGCCCAGACGGCTGGCTGCCTCGGCAAGATTTCCGGTTTGTGCCACGGTGCAAAAGCACCGCAGCATTTCTACTTTCACGGCCATACTTCAATCTTTCTGAAATTTACTAAAGTTATTTGAGTTTGACTGATATCGCCAGCAAGTTCCATTCTTTCGCAAACTGAACTTACGAAGTTGGGGCCTGACGTGACCAAACTGAATCTGATTGCCGGCGAATGGCTGGCGGGTGAAAGCGAAATTGAAAACCGCAATCCATCGGACCTGAGCGATCTGGTCGGTATGTTCGCGCAGGCCAGTGCCGATCAGCTTGAGGCAACGCTGGACCAGGCGCGTGTGGCACAGTTGGAGTGGGCTGCCTACGGGTTAGAGCGCAAGCAGGCCGTACTGAACGCCATCGGCAACGAACTGATGGCCCGTGCCGAGGAACTTGGCACATTGCTGAGCCGCGAAGAAGGCAAGCCGCTGGCCGAAGGCAAGGGCGAGGTTTACCGCGCCGGTCAGTTCTTCACTTACTATGCTGCCGAATGTCTGCGACAGATCGGTGAGAACGCCGATTCCGTGCGCCCGGACATCGAGGTTGACGTGCGCCGCGAGGCTGTTGGCGTGGTTGCCATCATCAGCCCGTGGAACTTCCCCACCGCAACGGCCTCGTGGAAGATCGCCCCGGCGCTTTGCTATGGCAACGCGGTTGTGTGGAAGCCCGCCAATATCACCCCTGCCTCGGCCGTGGCACTGACCGAAATCATCGCGCGGCAAGACATTCCCAAGGGTCTGTTCAGCCTGGTGATGGGCTCGGGCCGTTCCATCGGTCAGCGTCTGGTGGAAAGCCCCAAGGTCAATGCGATTTCATTCACCGGATCGGTTCCCGTGGGTAAAGGCATTGCTGCTGCGGCGATCCAGAACCTGACCAAGGTGCAGATGGAAATGGGGTCCAAGAACGCGCTGGCCGTGATGGACGATGCCGATTTGGATCTGGCGGTGACGCTGGCGCTGGGCGGGGCCTTTGGCGGCACCGGTCAGAAGTGCACCGCTTCGTCGCGTCTGGTCGTCCACGCGGGCATCCATGATGCCTTCGTCGAAAAACTGGTGGCCGGTGCACAGGCCATGAAGGTTGGCCACGCGCTGGAGGACGGGGTTCAGATGGGTCCGGTCGTCAGCCAGCAGCAGTTGAATGAAAACCTCGCCTATGTCGATCTGGGCAAATCCGAAGGCGCCGAACTGGCCTGTGGTGGTCAGCGGCTGGAGATGCCCCATGACGGTTTCTACATGTCGCCGGGCGTATTCCTGAACACCACCAACGATATGCGCATCAACCGTGAAGAAATGTTTGCGCCTCTGACATCCGTCATCAAGGTCGGCAGCTATGACGAGGCGCTGAGCGTGGTCAACGACACAAATTTCGGCCTGACCTCGGGCATCGTGACCAAGTCGCTGGCCCGCGCCACCCATTTCCGTCGCAATGCACACACCGGCGTTGTGACAGTCAATCTGCCCACCGCTGGTACTGACTATCACGTGCCTTTCGGCGGCCGAGGTGACAGCTCGTACGGACCACGCGAACAGGGCAAGGCGGCGGCTGAATTCTACACGACCGTCAAAACCGCCTATATCAGCGCAGGCCCCGTATGATGCGGATCGATGGCCTGCAATATGCCAACTGGTCGGAAAAGATCTTCCGCCAGCTACGCGAAGGGGGCGTGGACGCGATCCACGTCACCATCGCCTATCATGAGAATTTCCGCGAAACAGTTCTGAATTTTGAGAAATGGAACCGCTGGTTTGAGCAGTATCCGGACCTGATCATGAAAGGCCGGTGGGCCAGCGATATCGACACAGCCCGTGAAACAGGCCGAACCGCAGTGTTCTTCGGATTTCAAAACCCGTCACCCATCGAAGACGATATCGGACTGGTCGAAATCCTGCACGATCTGGGCGCGCGGTTCATGCAACTGACCTATAACAACCAATCCCTGCTGGCGACCGGTTGTTACGAGGCCGAAGATACCGGCATCACACGTATGGGCAAGCAGGTCATCAAAGAAATGAACCGCGTGGGCCTTGTGGTCGACATGAGCCATTCGGCAGACCGTTCCACGATCGAAGCGGCTGAAATCTCGGACCGGCCCATCGCGATTACACACGCCAATCCGCACGCATGGTCCCCGGCCCTACGCAACAAGCGGGATGACGTCATCCGCGCGGTAACGGAAAAAGGTGGGATGCTGGGCTTTTCGGTCTACCCTCACCACCTGAAGGACAAGTCCGATTGCACGCTGGAGAGCTTCTGCGAAATGATCGCCCGCACTGCCGATAAACACGGGGCCGAACATCTGGGGATCGGCACTGACTTGTGTCAGGATCAGCCCGACAGCGTCGTTGAATGGATGCGTGTGGGGCGCTGGACGAAAGAAATCGACTATGGCGAAGGCTCTGCCTCGGCTCCGGGCTTCCCACCAATGCCGGGCTGGTTTCAGGACAATCGAGACTTTGGCAACATCGAAAAAGGGTTACGCGCGACCGGCCTGAACGATGACGAAGTGGCCGGGATCATGGGCAGGAACTGGTATCGGTTCTTTGCCGAGAACTTCGTCCCACAAAGGTAACCAAATGGAACCACACGCGCAGACAGAGATCGCCAGACGTGACCCAGCCACGGTCATGCGGCTGTCACGGTTGGGATCGCTACACCAATGTCGGCTCAGCTTTATGCGGCAACTGACCCGCCGCATGGCCGAAGAAAACTGGAGCTTTTCACGTCCCGCGTTTGAAATTGACGACAGAGGTGTAGGTCATGCGGTCTATACCGCGCAAGGCCCCGATCGGGCATATTCGCTGGTCGCCTTTGCCCACGACCTGCCACCCGAACAACGATCCGACCGGGTGATCGCCGAGGCCTGGGATGCCACCTTCACCTTGTTTGACGGCATTCCAACGGCGAAAGATATCGATCGTCTGTCGCAGAACGTTCCGTTGCAAGAAGCCGGACGCGTCAGCGAAGCCGAATTGTCCCTGTCTCGGGCCAACCGTTCCGTGCGGCTTTGGGCTCATGTGGTGGATCGTCTTGCAGTGGGGCAGCAACCCGATCTCGAACAGATCTACAAGGTCGGCTATCTGATGCGGACCACGGCAGTTTATGGGTCGGGCAAATTTGGCGCAGCGGACCGTGAAAAGACAGCCTGCCGGGTTGAAGTCAGCGGTCCATTCCAGATCGAGATGCTGTCGGTCTATCTGACCCGTGTCTTTGTGCGCGATCTGGTGCAGCATATGGCGCAGGTCAAAGGCGGGGATCGGACCGCAGAGCTTGATCCAGACATCGCCCGTTGGTTGGGCATCGGAAATTCGACTGGTCTGGGTATGGCTCCATTCATCGTCAATCACCCGGTGTTGTTCAACAACTGGATCATGGTGCGGGAAGAGGCAATCTCGCGCGTTCGGTCTATTGGGGCGGCTTCGGTTAAGGAGGCCCGCACATTTCGCGATATCTTTACGCGCAGCAAACAGTCAATCGCATGGTGGCAGTCTGAGCATCCCGTTCAGATTAGAAAGCTGGCGGCCCTGAATTCGGATCTGCAAAAAATCGAAGAGTATCTGGCCAAGGATGGCCTGACACAGGACCACCCCTGGAACCGTCTGATCTGTTGGTCCAAAACCACGCTGACCGAAGAAGGCCAAGAGCTGCTGGCCTCTCTGATCCTTGAACCTTATGGCACGCTTGTTGACGGGCTTGCGAGTTGCATGGCGGACACCAACACGGCCGCGCAGGTGATTGATGGTACAATGCCGGTATCGGCGGTGCGTGCGTTGATCCGGAACAGTTTTGACTGGGCCCTGAACCTTGATTGGACCGCCGCCGAAAACTGCGCGCGTGCGTGGTACGTATCCGAAGAAAAGCTGGAACCCCGACTGGGGGAACGGTTCGAAGAACCGATCTCGGATTATGAACAACCTCTTGCACCGGCACGGGATGCGACCTTGGCTTTCGATGCAATGCAGGACTGGCCTGATGACACTCCGATAGCAGAGTTTCTGTTGCGCCATCCGGAACACCGCCATACCGTACGCCGCGCACAAATCAGCCGCATCGCACCGTACGGTGAAATTCGTGACAACACGATCAGCGCGCAGGTGATGCCCATTGATATGCTGCGCGCCAAACTGTCCTTCTTTGGTGCAACGCATTTTGACCCGCGTTCGGATCGGTGGGTGCGTATCTGCATGTATGCAGGTGCACCCTACCCGGATGAGCTGAACACCGGGAACGCCGATCTTTGGGTTTATCCGGAGGTTGTGCAATGACCTTCTCGTTGAACGAAGTAGAAGCCACCGCCAAACGCGCAACCCGTGGGGCCGGATATTCCTGGGGTGTGGCGGAAGAAGCCGCAAAAGCAACCCGATGGCTGTGCGCCCAGGGGTTCGACGGACCCGCGATCCTGGCTCAGCTGCTCCGGCGCGAATTTGTACCCGGCTTGGAACATCACGTTCCAGAGGTCCAGAACGGTATATGGACCAGTGAACAGGACCTATGCCCGCTGATGACCGGAACGGCTTTGTCGGACTCTCCGACTGCGCTGTCCCAAGGCGCGGTTTCGGTTTCAAACGTTGCCGCGCCGCTTCTGCTGCTTCCCTTTGTCGCCATTATGGCTAAAAGGCGAAAGACAATCCTGGAAGTCACGATCGACGGTGTTTCCGCGAAAACAGATGGCATTCATCTAAATTGTGAAGACTTCGGAACGGACCGGGCTGACCGTGTCGTGATAGCCGAAGTTGACCACATTCAATCCGCTCGTTCCATGCATAGCCGCGCTGCTCCAAATCCTGAGACCTGGCAGCTCCTCAACACCGTGGCGCATCGCACCTACGCTCCCGCAACTGAAGAATCCCGACTGCTTGGCGCTGGTTCAGGCTTGTCAGACAACGATTGAAGGATGATCCGATGACTGAAACCAGAACTCTCTCGCTTGCCGAAATCGAAGAGCTGTCCTTCAATGCGCTGGTTGCCGCCGGCACAAGCGAAGAAAACGCACGCCCTTTGGCTGTTGCCACAGCCGCGACCGAGGCAGACGGCGTTGCCAGCCATGGGCTGGCGTATATCCCGATCTATTGCGAGCATGTTCAGTGCAGCAAGGTGGACGGTCAGGCAAAACCGGCCCTTGAAACCCCGCGTCCCGGCCTCGTCCGGGTCGATGCCAAAACCGGGTTTGCACATTCGGCCATTGATCTGGGTTTTGAGGCGTTGATCCCGGCGGCACGAGAACAGGGTATCGCCGCATTGGCAATTACCAACAGCTACAATTGCGGTGTTCTCGGCTATCACACTTATCGGCTGGCCCAGGCAGGGCTGGTTGGATTGGGGTTCACCAATGCGCCAGCATCCATCGCACCTTCGGGCGGATCGAAACCTGTTGTTGGTACCAATCCGTTCTCCATCGCTGCACCGGGTACGGATGGTCAACCCGCGCTGCTGATTGATCAAAGCGCCAGCACCATCGCCAAGAGCGAAGTGATGAAGCATGCACGGGAAGGAAAGGCCATTCCCGTCGGATGGGCGCTGGACGCTGACGGGAACCCGACAACGGACCCTAACGTTGGTCTGAAAGGCAGCATGGCCCCTTCGGGCGGCTACAAAGGCGTGGGTGTTGCTTTGCTGACCGAAGTCATGGCCGCTGCCCTTACGGGATCAACACTTGGGTTGAACGCTTCGCCTTTTTCCGGAACTGCCGGTGGCCCCCCAAAGACCGGGCAGTTTTTCATTGCGATTGATCCCGCAGCGTCGTCCGGTGGCGCGTTTTCGAACGCCATGGCGACTTTGGTTGAATCGATCAGAGCTCAGGACGGTGCGCATCTGCCCGGCGATGGCCGCCGCAGGAGCCGACTTTCATCAAGCAAAGCGGGTGTCGCAGTGAATTCCGCAACCCTGTCAAAGATTGAAGGAATTATCGGGTCAGACTTGGGTTAGGCTGCATTGATTTTCGGTGCGCCGCGTGATTCTCGGCTGTCAAAACCGAGCGGTGACCTGAGCGACCTTTGTTGGCTAACCGACGAGCTGATGGCGAAGCGCGCGCCCTTCTTCCGGAAGTGGCGCGGCAAGCCTCGGGGTGATGACAATCGGGTGTTGAGTGGGATTACCTTCATCAATCGCAATGGGTTGCGCTGGCGAGATGCCTCTGGCAAATACGGGCCTTACAAGACGCTTTGCAGCCGATGAAAGCGTTGGAGCCAGAAAGGCATCTTCGCGCGGATCTTGGCCGGTCTGACCGCCGTGCACGGCGAAGAGAAGGCAGTCCTGATTGACGCGACCTATCTAAAAGCAGATCGCACTGCGACCAGTATGGCCGCAAAAAGGGGCGTGGCCGCCCGACCCAGCCCCCTGAAATCATGCCATTGAGATGTTAGTAATCCGTCCAAGAAAAGGATGGCTCATGAAACGCAGATTTTCAGACGAACAGATCATTGGAATGATCAAGGAGTACGAGGCGGGCGTGAAAGACCAGGAGCTTTGTCGCAGCTACGGCATCAGTGATGCGACTTTCTACAAATACAAAGCAAAGTTTGGCGGCATGAACGTGTCGGATGCCAAGAAGTTGCGGGCACCGTTGCAGCGCCGCATGAGGAGGCTCCAAGCGCAGCAAGCCCTGCGAGTTGCGAGGCTAAGTGCTTGATATCTTACT
>NZ_JBXWMI010000012.1:0-154234 GCF_059609765.1 Ruegeria sp. YTSC106 | reverse complement strand
ACAGGCCGGATACATATCAGCGACTACCGCTAGCCACGCCGATATCTCACTTGCGAACAGCAGCCGGTACATACATTGGGCTCTGAGCGACCTTTGTTGGCTAACCGACGTGCAGATGGCGAAGCGCGCGCCCTTCTTCCCGAAGTCGCACGGCAAGCCCCGAGGTGATGACAATCGGGTGTTGAGTAGAATTATCTTCATCAATCGCAATGGTTTGCGCTGGCGAGATGCCTCTGGCGAATACGGGCCTCGCAAGACACCGGTCAAGTACGACAAGCGCAGATTCAAGCGCGAAATCGCATCGAGATTATGTTTGGCAGGCTCAGGGGCTGGGGTGCGTGGCGACACGCCATAATCGTTGTCCCAAGGTCTTCATCTCAGCAATCGCACTCGCGGCAACCGTCATCTGCTGGTTATGAATACTGACCCTAGGTATACGAGAGTGGTTAAGCTTTCCTCTCAACGGATGGTAGAAAGCCTCATTTTGTCCATAAAAAATTGTCTTTTTCTGGGAAAACCATTAGGTTTTATGAAAATGGTGGAAAACACCGGAGGCAGTAAGAGAGCAGATGCCAAAACCGAAAACACGTGTTTTGCGGACAAGGGTTCCTGCGCGCCTCATGGGAAAAAGGGATGGTCTGTTTTTCCTGTGGGGACAGATAGAGCGCGCGCGTTTGAAAATCGAAGACGGCGAACGCCCTGATGGTGCAGCCTCGGATGGGGCAAGAGTAGACATGGCTGGCGAGGCCAAAGGATCAACGGCGGCATTGGTGGACGAATTCATCTTCTACTGACTTTTGTGATGAAGCTGAGCCTGACGGGTCTATTTTTTCTCGAAAAACAGGATAACTTCACCCAGGCGTACGCCATAGCGTGAGACATACGCACGGTTCAGCAGGCGGTCGTCATCCAGCAGCCACATCCAGTCGTCAAACGTGACGCGCATGGTTCCGTCCTTGATCGGCAGGTCGATCTTGTATTTCCAGTTGAACGTATCCCCGCGTTCAATCCCGCTGGCGGCGCCCAGCACGCCAGGGGCCATACCGGTCCAAGTATCTTCTCCGGTCTTGGTCAATGCCCAGATGCGTTGCTCAGTCGCGCCATCATCGTAGACGAAGTCTTCGATCAGGGTCAGGGTTTCGCCGTCCCAAGTGCCGTCAATGTCGACCTTGAATCTGCGGGGGATGTTCCCCAGAACATCCTGAAACTGACCGTAGGCCACGGTTTCACCTTCAAAAAAATCCTCGAGGTTCAACTGTCGGTCAGAAAGAAAGGTTTTTGGTACCTTCGGTTTACTGGAGCAGGCCGTCAGAAGCGCGAGACTCGCGATGGCGACACAGGCGATCACGGAGCGAACGGTGATCATTGCAACGGTTTCCCGTCCGAAGTCGCGTCATATCCGTTCGAACCAATTGCGTGGGTCGGTTTTGATTTCGGGTTTGCACGCATCGTGGCCACAAGTTCCGCGACCTTGATGCCAAATTTGCGCATCTCGGACCGGTTCATGATGACGCCATGTTCTGTAAGATACATCCAGTCGGTGACATCCAGAGTATGCCCGCCAGCGTCTTCGGGCAGGATGATGCGATAGGTCAGTTTCACGGTTGACCCCGAGATGACACCCCGGCCTTCGCCCACGATATCATCCGCCATTGCCGTGAATGTGTCTCCGGTTCCCAGCGTCAGATACCATTTGCGGGTCATCTGTTTTCCGTTTGAATAAGTGAAGTACTCGGTCAGCGTGCCCGAGTTGCCTTGCCAGTCGCCGGCCATGCGGGCGACAAAGCTGTTCGACATTTTGCCGTTGGGGCCATAGATCAGGCCCTCGGACACGATCTCTCCATTCAGGTGTTTTTTCAGCGAAAAACTTGGCCCGGTACCACTGTAATCGGACGGAGATTGCGCACGAAAGCTCAGCAGTCGGGTGCGGATGAATATTGCGATCAGAAGGACCAACAGGATGATGGCGATAGCGTTCATTTGCTTGTGACCTCGGTGGGCAGGGTCAAGACCATCCCGAACGCCCCGACTTTCAGGATGCAGGGCAGCACCGCATAGGCAAGATTGAGTGTATCCAGTGCCTGTGCTGAATTGGTTTGACCAGGGGTGAAACCGCTGCGTTCCAGCAGCGGCAGAGTGAAAAAAGCAGCCAGGGCGAGGCCCAGCTTGCCAGCGAAGGACCAGATGCCAAACGCGGCCGACGCGTTCAGCCCGGCCCGGGTCAGGACGACCGAGAACATCGCGGGCAACACGACCATGTCCGCACCAAGGGCCGCGCCCGAGGCGAGACAGATGACGGCGAACCCGGTAAGGTTTCCCGCGCTCAGTGTGGCCGCGCCGATAAAGCCAGCGATTGAGAGCGGCATCGCGATTATCAGAGTCTGTTTCGGGCCAATTCTGTTGCTGAGCTTTGCCCAGAGCGGGACACTCGCGCCTGCGCTCAGGAAGAACAGGATCAACAAGGGGCCCGCTTTGCCCGGCAGTTGCAGCCGGTCTTCCACAAAAAACAGAAACAGGGTGGAGGTGATGGCGACCGGGAGGCTGTTTACCAAAGCCAGCGCAAGAAGGCGCAAGCCGCCAGCCTGACCCAGTCCAGAAAAAGACAAACCTGTTCCTGTTATCGGGGTCCGTCGCCAGATCGGGACAGTCAGCACCAGAGTCAGAACGGATAGCAGCCCCAGAAACGCTCCGAATGCGGGGTAGCCTTGGAATTGCGCGCCGAAAGCAACCAATAGGGCTGGTGCGCTGGCTGCGATGACCACCCCGGTCAACTGCCCGCCTTCACGAAAGGCGGCCAGTGTCATCAGTTCTTTCGGATCGGTTCGCTTTGCCAAAGTTGCGCTGCGACCGTACAGAAGAATGGTACCCAGGCTGTATGCCGAGAACAGCAAGATCAGGATTGCTACCAGTTCCGGCACGCTGGCACCCTGCGGCAGATTGAAAAGCAGGGGAAACCCGACCGCCAGCCCCAAAGCCGCCATCGCCGCAAATACAAGCTGGCCACCGGGCCATCTGTCAATTGCCCAACCAATCAGCGGGTCCTGCACCAGATCCACCAAACGGATCAACAGCAGCACGGCACCAATGACCCCAAGGCCAATACCCAGGTTCACGGCTGCAAAGCGCGGCAAGTGGATATAAAGCGGAATACCCGCCGCAGCGAGCATCAGCGCATAGAGGCTGACCCGGGGATAGAGCATCACCGCCCCTGCAGCCTTCGCGTGAAAGACGCTGACCGCGTGTTGTCCCCCAGGAATACGGACATGAAATTGCGCTTGATGCCCGGATACGCCATGGTGCAGGTCTTTTGCCCGTTCAGCCAGAAACTGACCTTGTCGGGACCGTCAGAAACCGCCAGATAGCTGTCCCCTTTTGCCACGGCTTTGAAGCACCGGTCCAGTTGGTCGCGAACGGGCACTGAACGGCCGATGCGGTCCATCTCCTCAAGCGTCGAGTTGACCAGCGCTTTCTTCTTGATGTTCTTGCGGTAGGTCAGTTGCAGGGCGATATCTTCGCTCCAACTGAACGGCGCACCTTTGGGCGTATAAAGCTTGGCGTCATAAATCGGCAAACCCAGATACCGGAAAGTCGCGGTTCCGCGCAGTTGCGCGTCGTTTAAACCTTCCGTGACCGGTGATGCCGCCAGACCCTTGGCGACCAGCAAACAAAGTGCAAGAAGCGCCACGCGCCATATCCCATTATTCGGCGGCAACAGATATGGCCGGGTCTTTACCAGGAATGCCATTGTCAGCTCCGATGGTTTGCGGGGCACCATTGATTTGAGCAACGACATGCATCGCGCTGGCTATCCCGTCTTCGTGAAATCCGTGCCGGTTGTAAGCCCCGGCAAACCAGGTTCGATTCTGTCCCTGCATCTCGCGGATTTGCCCTTGCGCCTTCAGGGCGGCCTTGTCGAATACCGGATGGGCAAATTCGACCTGATCATAGATTTTATCCGCGGGAATTTCTGTTGAGGCGTTCAGCGTTACAAACAGCGGGTCACCGTCCGGAATGTTCTGAAGCCGGTTCATCCAGTAGGTCACGCCCACATCTCCGGCTTGCGAGCGATAGGACCAGCTTGACCAGCACGCGCGCCGCTTTGGCATCTGACCTGGGTCACAATGCAGTATGGCCGTATTGGGCTGGTAGCGGATCGCGCCCAATGCAGCGGCTTCCGCGGGGGTCGCGCCCTCACCCAAAATGGCAAGCGATTGATCCGAATGGGTGGCCAGGATGATTTCATCGAACTGATCCACGGCGCCCTGGCTGTGGATGGTGACGCCCATCTCGTCACGGGATGCATTCTGAACAGGGCTGGCCAGACGTATTTCTGCCCCCCGCGCACGAAGGGCTGCGTCGATCCGGCGGACATACTCTATGCTGCCGCCTTTGACCGTGTACCATTGATGCTGGTTTGCACGACCACTTGCCAGCAAAGCGTGATTGCGGAAGAACTGCACCAAAGAACGTGCGGGGAACTGATCCACGAACTCGACCGGCGTAGACCAGATGGCACCGCACATCGGCATCAGATAGTTGTGCCGGAACCAGTGACCCAGCCGCAGCTGGTCCACCAACTCACCAATCGTGGTGTCGTCGTCCTTGGCTGCTTCGGGGGCTTCTTTGCCAAACCGCAGGATATCGGCGATCATTCTATAGTAGGCAGGGCGCGCCAGATTGCGCTTTTGAGCGGTCAGAGTGCGCAGGTTGTTCAACCCGTATTCAATGCGCCCATTGTCGATGCTCGCGCCAAAGCTCATCTCACTTTCGATCACGGGTACGCCCAGCTCATCAAACAACCGGGTCAGGTAGGGATAGGTCGCATAGTTGAAGACGATGAAGCCCGTATCGACCGGTTGGTCCCCGTTCTTCCCAGCCATCACCGTGCGGGCATGGCCACCAAGTCGCGGTTCTGCCTCATAGACCGTTACGTCGTTGTTTTCTGACAGATAGTAAGCGGCGGAAAGACCCGAAATGCCTGCACCTACAATCGCGATTTTCTTCCGTACACCCCGGGTTTCGTCGAACATTCCAGCCTCTTTATGTGACGTTTTACAAGAAGATACGCAGGGTAGGCGCGAGTGGATCAATTCGATTGGAAATTTTTAGCAGATGCACTACTTCGTGACTTCTGGTTTGAGATTCCGCGAATTGCGCCACCGTTTTGATCCAACGCGGATGCGAAGCCGTATTATTGTGACACACAAGTGAAACGGCCCACACATGAGCAGATTTGACGGGAAAACCATTTGGATCATCGGCGCAAGCGAAGGTCTGGGCCGCGCTTTGGCGCAGGCGCTCAGCCGAAAAGGTGCGTCCCTGATCCTGTCGGCGCGCAATTTGGAGCGGTTGTCCGAGATGTGTTCAGAATTGCCGGATGCGCGCGCGATCCGGTGCGATGTGACCGATTTAGACTCTGTTCGCTCTGCTGTTGCTGAGGTGGGGCATGCCGATGGGCTGGTCTATAATGCCGGTGCGTATGATCCCATGCGTTCGGCCGAATGGGACACCGAGGCGTCCCTCAGGATGAGCGATGTGAACTATCTGGGTGCGCTGCGGGTTCTGGGTGAAACTGTTCCGGGTTTTGTCCGGGCGGGCCAGGGAGAGGTTACTCTGATCGGATCTCTGGCCGGGTATCACGGGTTGCCTGCAGCCATCGGGTACGGAGCCAGCAAGGCCGCGCTGATTTCGCTGGCCGAGACGATGCGGCATGATTTGGCGGGTACTGGCGTGACAGTGCGTATCGTCAATCCCGGCTTCATCAAGACCCGACTGACCGAAAAGAACAGCTTCAAGATGCCGATGTTGATGACGCCCGAGGATGCGGCGAATCGCGTGGTCAAGGCGATGTCTCACCGCCGTTTCCGTACGGATTTTCCGGCACCGTTTTCCTGGTTCATTCGTCTGATTGACTACCTGCCGGACCTGCTGGTTTATCGTGGAAAATAGACTCTAACAAAACTGCCCCTGACAGAACCACCCTGCGGACATCGTGCCTCCGTGCCCGTAGAACAACCATAGTCGTTCCCCCTGTTCTGTCACCACCACCCAGTAATCGCGCACCCCGCTGCGCCAGTTGGGGTCATCCAGCCACCATTCCGGCGCGATACGTTCCGGGCCTGTGGCCTGCGCCAGTTGCCAGTCGCGCCCGCGCCAGCGAAAGGTGCAGGGCACATTCGGGGTTTCCGGCGCCATCACGGGTTCGGGCTGCCACATCTGCAAAGGCCGGGGGCGCGGTGGGGCAGGCCAGTCGCGCGCGGGTTCCGACCATGCGGCTGCCAGCGTTTGCGCCGTTTTCTCGGGGATATGAGAGGCCGCCGGGTGCCGCCGCGTGATTGCATCCAGCCCCACCCGTGCGCCCAGCTTGCCGATCAGATCATCCACCGCTGTATTGCCCTCAAGCCGGTTACGGGCCACACGGCGCGCTTCGGCATGACCGGCGATGGTGCGGGCATGGATGGGTTCCGTCTGGATCGCCTCAAGCCGCAGCATGTCGATGCCATAGCCTGCGTCGATCTTGTCAATTTTCATCTCTAACAAAGGGCGAATGCGATTTTTGTCATAGGTCGGACGTGCCAGGCCGATCTCGATAACCTCAGCGGCCTGATCGGCCCGGTGGGCTTCCAGACGCAGCGTGCGGACCCCGCGCCCCTTCTCTTCCAGCTTGGTGCAGAGCGTTGGCAGAATCCGATCGACGGCAGCCATCACGTCTTCGACCAAGCCAATCGGGTTGGGCAGAGTCATCCGCACCGCAAAGTGATGTGGCGGACGGGCGGGCGAGACCGGCTCGGGTGCGCTGCCCATCGCTTGATCCAGGCGCAGCACCAGCCCGCGGCCGAACCGCCGTGCCAAACTGGCACGCGGCTGTCCCAGCAAGTCTCCGATCCGGCGCAGGCCCAGACGATTCAGTTGCGCCACAACCTGATCTTCAAGCCGCAGCGCCGCAATGGGCAGAGGGCTGAGCGCGCCATAGGCCTGTCCCGGCTCGGCAATCCGCGCGCCACCGCCCAGCGCCATCGCCTGTGGCGCGGCCCCGCCCTTGGTCCAGTGCCGCCGCTTGCTTGCCCGGGCGCGGGTGGCGCGAGCCTCTTGGGCAATGGCATCACCGTTGCGATCGGATGTGGCCTCTTGCCCGGCATAGCGGGCCAGCGCCCAGGCCGCGCCCAGCGTGTCGGCGATGCCCATCTGCACGCTCAGGCCCATGTCGGCACAGTCGGTTTCAAGCACGACCAGCAAGGCCTCTTCACCGCCGAACAGATGGGCGCAACCCGACAGGTCAACGATCAACCCGTCCGGAGCCTCTTCGGCCACCCACGGGCTGAACTTGCCCGCCCAGCGGCGCAGCGCGGTCAGAAACGCGGCCTCGGTCGGGGCGTTGCGGGGGCGGGTGATCAGGCTGGCGCACATGGCATGGGCATCGCGTACCGGCTGGCCCACGCGCAGACCAGCGGCCTGTGCCTCGGTGTTTAGCGAGGTGATGACCTGCATGTTCGACTGTTCGGTCACAACGGCCAAAGGTCCGCCATGCAGGCCCCGCGCAGCGCGGATCAGCCGTTCGGCCCCCAGACGGGGGAACCACAGCGAGAGTATTCGGCGTTTGGGCATCGGGCAGACATCAAAATGTTCTCATTTTGTTCTTATTCGAGAATCACCTGCCGAGTCCACGCTTACCCACAGGTCAGACGCTGAATAACACCGGCGCCGTCCACATAGACGTTCAGCCTGTCGATACGGTAATCCTGTGTGGCGATGCCATCCGGGCCCAAGACACGAGACCGTTCGGGAAGATCGGCCTGAATCGCTGAAACGGGCTGGCCGACGGATTCGGCAAAGGGCTCGCCCTTGCAAAATGCCAGATCAACAGGTGCGTCTTCTGAGGTGGCGGCAACTTCCTGCGGAATGCTTGTGTCTGCGCAGGCCGCCAGAAGGATCAAGATAGGGATAAAACGGTGCATTGGCGTTCCTCATTCTGGCAATGTCGTTTCTGCAATATCAAATAATTAGCCAACCTGCCAAGAAAGCACAGTTGAAAACACCCTGTATTTGACGCAGGGTCGAGGCAAAAGTGACAGGGAGAAAAGTACCATGCGTACCCGTGCTGCCGTCGCCGTACAGGCGGGCAAACCTTTGGAAGTGATGGACGTGAACCTAGAAGGCCCAAAGGCGGGCGAGGTTCTGGTTGAAATCAAGGCCACTGGCATCTGCCATACGGACGAATTCACCCTGTCGGGTGCCGACCCCGAAGGCCTGTTCCCGGCCATTCTGGGCCACGAGGGCGCCGGCGTAGTGGTCGAGGTCGGCCCGGGCGTCACCAGCCTGAAGCCGGGGGATCACGTGATCCCGCTCTACACCCCGGAATGCCGCGAGTGTGAATACTGCCTGCATCCCAAGACCAACCTGTGCCAGGCGATCCGTGAGACTCAGGGCAAGGGGCTGATGCCCGACGGGACGTCGCGTTTTTCGACCTTGGATGGCGATCCGATCCTACACTACATGGGCTGCTCGACCTTCTCGAACCACACGGTCCTGCCTGAAATCGCACTGGCCAAGGTGCGCGAGGACGCACCCTTCGACAAGATCTGCTATATCGGTTGCGGCGTGACCACAGGGATCGGCGCGGTGATCAACACCGCCAAGGTGGAAATCGGCAGCCGCGCCATCGTGTTTGGTCTGGGCGGTATCGGCCTGAACGTCATTCAGGGCCTGCGTCTGGCCGGGGCCGACCAGATCGTCGGTGTCGACCTCAACCCGTCAAAGGTTGAGATGGCCACCAGGTTCGGCATGACCGATTTCGTCAACCCGTCCGAAGTTGAAGGTGATCTGGTGCCTTATCTGGTCAACCTGACCAAGGGCGGTGCGGATTATACCTTTGATGCCACCGGCAATGTTGGCGTGATGCGCGCGGCACTAGAATCGGCACACAAGGGATGGGGCGAATCGATCATCATCGGCGTGGCACCTGCTGGGGCCGAGATCTCGACCCGTCCGTTCCAACTGGTGACCGGGCGGTCTTGGCGCGGCACCGCCTTTGGCGGCGCGCGGGGCCGGACGGATGTGCCCAAGATCGTCGACTGGTACATGGACGGCAAGATCGAGATCGACCCGATGATCACCCACACCATGGGTCTGGACGACATCAACCACGGCTTCGATTTGATGCATAAGGGTGAAAGTATTCGCTCGGTCGTAGTTTATTGAGACTCTATTCAGAGGTTTTTCGACAACGGCGCGCTGAGTGGTGCGCCGTTTTTTGGAACTACTTTCCGGGCCTTGTGGCCCCGGTATCCGACCGCGGTGATCGCACGCGCAGAACAGGGGTGTTGACTGAGGTGGTGTTGGCCCGGCTTTCTCGCCACACAACATAGATGCCTGACGCAATGATAACACTGGCGCCGACAGCAACCCAGATGTCAGGGCGTTCACCAAAGAAGATCATGCCAAACAGCGTCGCCCAAATGATCTGGCTGTACTGGCTGGGGGCGACAACACCGGCAGGTGCAGCGCGATAGGCCAGAATGATCAGGTGCTGGGCGATCACCGAGAACACCCCAACCAGCGCCATCATCGCCAGATGCAGCAGGGATGGCGGCTGATATACAGCGGGTTGGGCAACGCTCATCACAGCAATAGCCAGCAGCATCGGGTACAGGATCAGAACGGCCGAGCGTTCCTCATTTCCGATCTTGCGCACAAGCACCGAGGCAAAGGCGCTGCAGAAGGCAGCCGTCAGGGCGGCGAGGTGGCCAAGGGTGATGTCGGTCGTACCGGGGCGCAGAACGATCAGGACGCCGATCAGGCCGACGCCAACCGCGGCCCAACGCTGGGCGCGGACCACCTCACCCAGTATCGGGATCGACAGCACCGTAACGATCAGCGGGAAAGAAAACAGCAACGAATAGACTTCGGCCAATGGCAGGACGGAAAAGGAATAAAACGCGCAGGACATTGCCGTGACCATCAGGCCTGACCGTAACAGAACCAGCCATGGGTGGCGGGGTCGAAAGTTTCCGGTCGTTCGGTCGGTCAGGATCGTGACGGCCATCGGCACAAAGGAAAACAGTGTGGCGAAAAAGATGATCTGCAGCACCGAATAAGTCCCGCCCAGCACTTTGATCAGCGCGTCGTGGCTGGCAAAGACGGCAAAGCCCAGAAATGCATAGCCAAGCCCCTTTAGGGTGGTGTTTTGAGCGCTCATCGACATGGCCCCGGTCAATGTTGGTGTGATGGCGATATGCCATAGCAGCGCGGGCGGAGTTCCCGGCTGTCTTTCTTTCTGCTTAACCCTATTTCGAGGGCGCGAATAGCCCCAATTTTACCGCTAACATCGCATGGCCGCCATGATCTGAGATCATCGCAGGATCGGCGGCGCGTCTTTGGGCTGGCGCGCAGACTGAACACCCGCTTTCATGCCGACACCGATACGACGCGCCAGAGCGACCCATGGTGTGGCGGTTTCAGAAGGCAGGGTCTGGGTGGCGACCTGTTCGAACAGGTCCAGCCAATGGGCAAAGAATTCAGGCTTTACATCTGGTCGTTCGATATGGACCCGCTGTGGATTGCCGTCATAGCTGCGTTCAAACAGGATGGCGTTGCGCCAGAAGGATTCGATCTTTTCCTCATGCGCGGACCAGTCGGTGACATGGTTGGCGAATACGGGTCCAAGTACCGCGTCCTGCCGCACACGGGCGTAAAAGGCGCGAACCTGTGCGTTGATCTGCTCAGGCGTCGCGGGAAAGCGCGGTGGAAGGGTTGGTCTGGTCATGGTGGCCTGTTTTCGACTCTGTTTTTGGCAGATAGGCGGTTCCGGCGTTATGTGACAGAGGTGGTATTGTCGCGCCCATCCGGTGTCAGCAGATGCCGCAGCAGGGCCACCGGATGCGCGCGCAGGCTCAGGCGGGTGGCGACGTAATCCTCGACCACCTGCTCGCCCAGCGTCATTTGCGGCAGATAGGCTTCGGGCTCGTCCAGCGCCTCGCCCTCCAGATCCTGTGAGAACAGCGGCAGAGGCTTGGTAGTGGCAATCGCCTTGGCCTGCCACAAGGCCTCGCGCCGGGTCAGGCCGCAGGTGGAAAAGGCATCGGCCTCGGCCAGCCGTTCGATCACGGACGGGCCCAGCCCGGCGCGGCGCCAGACATCCTCGACCTGGGTGTAGCCATTGCCGCGCGCGGCGGTCAGCCAGCTGGCGTCCTCTTCGCTGAGGCCCTTGATCTGGCGAAAGCCCAGCCGGAGGGCCAGCCCGCCGTGGCCGTCGGGCTCCATCACGTTGTCCCAGAAGCTGGCATTGATGCAGACCGGGCGCACCTGCACGCCATGCTCGCGCGCGTCGCGCACGATCTGGGCGGGGGCATAGAACCCCATCGGCTGCGAATTCAGCAGCGCGCAGGCGAAGATGCCCGGATGGTGGCATTTGATCCAGGCCGAGGCATAGACCAGCAGCGCAAAGCTGGCCGCGTGGCTTTCGGGGAAGCCGTAGGACCCGAACCCTTCGATCTGCGAAAAACACCGCTCGGCAAAGTCGTCGTCATACCCGTTGCGTTTCATCCCACGCAGGAACAGCGCGCGGAATTCGCTGACATTGCCGTGTTTCTTGAAGGTTGCCAGCGAACGGCGCAGCCGGTCCGCCTGTTCCGGGGTGAAACCCGCGCCGACAATGGCGATCTGCATCGCCTGTTCCTGAAACAGCGGCACGCCCAGCGTCTTGCCCAACACCTCGCCCAGTTCGTCCGAGGGGAAGCTGACCTCCTCCTCACCATTTCGCCGCCGAATATAGGGGTGGACCATGTCGCCCTGGATGGGGCCGGGTCGGATGATGGCGACCTCGATCACCAGATCATAGAAATTGCGCGGCCGCATCCGGGGCAGAAAGTTCATCTGTGCACGTGATTCCACCTGAAACACACCCACTGAGTCTGCCTTGCAGAGCATGTCATAAACTGCCGGGTCCTCGGGCGGCAGCGTGGCCAGCGTATAGCTGGTCTGGTGGTGCTGGCCAATCAGATCAAACGCCTTGCGGATGCATGTGAGCATTCCGAGGCTCAGGACATCGACCTTGAGGATGCCCAGCGAGTCGATGTCGTCTTTGTCCCAGCAGATGACCGTGCGGTCCTCCATCGTGGCGTTCTCGATGGGGACAAGTTCGTCCAGACGGCCCTCGGTGATGATAAACCCGCCCACATGCTGGGACAGGTGACGGGGAAACCCGTCGATTTCATAGACCAGCATTAGAGTCTGTTTCAGCCGCCGATCTTCGGGATCGAGGCCGATTTCACGCATGCGCTGGGCTTCAAGGCCTGCGGCGGAAAAGAACCCCCAGAGCTGCGAAGACAGGGCGGAAATCGTGTCTTCGGTCAGCCCCATGGCGCGGCCCACCTCGCGGATGGCGCGCTTGCCGCGATAATGGATCACCGTGGCGCACAGTCCCGCACGGTGGCGGCCATAGCGTTCATAGATGTGCTGGATCACTTCTTCGCGGCGCTCATGTTCGAAATCGACGTCGATGTCGGGCGGCTCGTCCCGCGCCTCGGAGACGAAGCGTTCGAACACCATGGTGCCCATCTCGGGGCTGACCTCGGTGATGCCAAGACAGAAACAGACGACAGAGTTGGCCGCTGAGCCGCGCCCCTGACACAGGATGCCGCGCGAGCGGGCGAAATGGACGATGTCGCGGACGGTCAGGAAATAGGGTTCGTATTTCAGCTTTCCGATCAGGGCGAGCTCATGCGCCAGCATCTTTTTTGCTTTCTCCGACGCGCCCGCCGGATAGCGCCATTTCAGCCCCTCATGCGCCAAACGATGCAGGCGTTGGGTCGGGGTTTCCTGTTCGCTGCCCTCGCTGGGGTACTCATAACGCAGCTCATCCAGCGAGAATGTGAGCTGTTCGCTGAGTTCATGCGCGCGGGCGACAGCCCCCTCATAGCCTTTGAAAATGCGCAGCATCTCGGCCTCGGACCGCAGGCGTTGCTCGCCATTGGCAAGCGCCTCGCGGCCCAGCTCATCGACCTTGCGGCGCAGGCGGATGGCGGTGAGCACATCACCCAGCTTGCGGCGCGTGCCGTGATGCATCATCGGTGCGGCGCTGGCGAGTGTGGGGAGGCTGAGTTGCTTTGATTCAGTCTCTAATAAAGAGAAATATATGCCATCTGCGCCGTCATACCGGGGGTGCATCAACAGATGTATCCGCCCGGCAAAGCGGCGCGTCAGCTGTTGCGCTTGTGTCCGCCATGTGCCCGCGCCGCCCGGAGACCGGGCCGTTTGTGGCCACAGCAGCAGGTGGAGACCGTCGGAAAACTCCAGCAGGTCGGACAGGTGCAGGATGCAGTCGCCTTTTTCGGCGCGCAGACGGCCCTTGGACAGGATGCGGCACAGATTGGCCCAACCCTGCCGGTTCAGGGGTAGGGCGGTAACCGTGGGTGCGTCGGTAAAGATCAGCCGTGCCGCCGGTATCAGGCGGGGCACCGCGTGGATCGGGTACGAGGGCGGTTTGGGGATGTGATCGGGGCAGGGTGGGCCTATGGAGGTGTTCTGCGCCTCCCACTCCAGCCGTTCGCGCACCTTGCGGGTGATCTCGCGCGCCTGCGTATGGGCGCGGACGATGCCTGCGACCGAGTTGTCATCAGCGATGGCGATGGCGGGCAGGCCCAGGGTGACGGCACGCTCCATATACTCCTCGGGGTGGGACGCCCCGGTGAGGAAGGTAAAGTTCGACGTGATCGACAGCTCGGCATACATGGCGATTCCATATTATATTCACGTTTTGTTCTTTTTCGAGTCCTTTGCGCAGGAAACGGGTCGATTGGGTTTGGTCGGATGGGCAGTGTCGGGAAAAAGGAGACCCGAGATGTTCAAAATCACCGCTCTGCCAACCGACGAAGTCCGCGACCTTCAGGCAGGTGGCCCGGATGCGTATGGTTCAACGCCGGAACGCGCCATTTCGACGGGCGCCGGCAACCCGTGTCGCCATTGCTTGCAGAACATTCCCGAAGGCGAAAATATGCTGATACTGGCACATCGGCCTTTTTTAGAGACACATCCCTATGCGGAAACCGGACCGATCTTTCTGTGTGCCACGCCGTGCGACCGGTATGAGGGAGACACGCTGCCCGAGATTCTGACCTCCTCGTCCGAATACCTGATCAAGGGTTACGGTGCGGATGACAGGATCGTCTATGGCACCGGGGCGATCACGCTCAGCGACCAGATCGGCGCAAAAGTGGCGGACATCTTTGCCCGCGCAGATGTCGATTACATTCACGTCCGGTCTGCTCGAAACAACTGCTATCAGGCGCGAATAGACCGCGCCTAAAGCTTGACCCGGTGCATCCCGCGGCGTGGCTGATCCTGATCATCCATCGGGGCATCACCAGTGCGGCTGGATGTCAGCGCTAGGAACACATCCTCCAGATCCGCTTCTTCAGTGCGGACGTCGCGGATGCGAATACCTGCGGTGCGCACGGCTTCCAGAACCTGCTCGGCGCTGGTCTGGGCGCTGCGATATTGCAGTACAAGGCTGCCATCATCGCGCAATGTCGCCGCAACGCCTTCTGCTGTGGGCAAATCGGTAACTGGGCTGTCCGGCACAATCACCATTGTCCGGCTGTCCATGCGCCCCAGCAGATTTGCGGTACTGTCCTGAGCGATCTTTTCGCCGTGGTTGATGATGGCGATTTCGTCACACATCTCTTGCGCTTCTTCCAGATAGTGGGTGGTCAGGATAATCGTCATACCCTGTTCGTTCAGCTTCCGCACATTGGCCCACAGCATCTGACGCAGTTCGATATCCACGCCTGCCGTGGGTTCGTCCAACACCAGGATTTTGGGGTGATGGACCAGCGCCTTGGCCAGTAGCAGCCGCCGCCGCATCCCGCCCGACAGCGTGCGGGCATAGGCCTCGGCCTTGTCGCTGAGGCCGACCAGTTCAAGGATTTCATCGCTGCGGCGTTCGGATTTCGGAACGCCGTACAGGCCTGCCTGTACTTCCAAGGCACCACGTGGGGTGAAGAACGGGTCAAGGTTCAGTTCTTGCGGCATGACACCAATCGCGGCGCGGGACTGTCGCGGATTCTGATCCTGATCGAAACCCCAGATCGATACACGGCCCGAAGACTTCACCACCAACCCGGCGAGAATATTGATCAGGGTCGATTTCCCGGCACCATTCGGGCCCAGAAGTCCAAAAACCGAACCCCTGGGAACAGTCAAATCAATGCCTTTCAGCGCGTGTTTCTCAGGCTGACCCTTGCCGCCACGATATGTCTTGCGCAGACCTTCGATCCTGATTGCCGCATCGCTCATGTGGCTCTTGCCCCCGGATTGCTCATCGCTCATAAACGCACCTAATGCATGCCCGCGAGGCCGACAACCGAAGAAGGATCGCTAGCCGTGACCATCGAAGCGCCGGAAACCAAGATCGTCGAAACCGACCGTGTCGCCTGTGACGGCGGCGAAGGCGCATTGGGCCATCCGCGCGTCTGGCTGCAAATCCCCGAGGATACAGGCTGGGTCGAATGCCCGTATTGCGACTGTAAATATGTGCTGAAGGGTACCGAACAGGGCTGATTGCCCGACTAACCGGGTTTTGCCCAAATCTTGCCTCGGTTATCATGTTAGTGCTTTGGCGCAACCAAAGCAGGGATACGTGATGACCGGAATTTCGGCCACTGACAATGTTAACCCGGTTTTCGGCTGGGTTGGGTTCTGCATCGCGTCTTTGGCGTTGTTTGCTGCGTTGTTCGTATTCTGGGCGGGGCCCTTTGTACCTCAGCAGACTGCGGGTGTGTCGCTGGGCGAACTGGCGGCCGAGATCGGCAAATCGACCCTAAGGGCCGCCGCGGGGATGGAACAACCCGAGCCTGTTGCCCGCGCCCGCGATCTGGATGATTTCCTGCGGATCGGTGTCGCCATGCTTGGCGGGCTTGCGATCGTCATCTCGGCCGTTGGCATCCTGCGTCACGAAAAGCGGCGCCCCGCCATCGCCGGAATGGTTATCGGCACGGGGGCAATCCTTTTCCAGTTCTTTGCCTTTGCATTTTTTGCTTTCCTTGGCGTGTTGGTAATCATGGCTTTGCTGAACAGTTTCTCTGACGTCTTCTCGGGGCTGTTTGGCGGTTAGGCTGCGTTCTTGGCTGGTCAGCCGCGCGACCCTGTGGCAGAACCGTCCCTGACCGATAGGGAGCGCGCGCATGAGCAAATTCGGAAAAGGGTGTCACCTGCATCTGATCGACGGATCGGCTTTTATTTTCAGGGCCTATCACGCGCTGCCACCGCTGACCCGCAAGTCGGATGGTTTGCCGATTGGGGCGGTGTCCGGGTTCTGCAACATGCTTCAAAAATATGTCGAAGGGAACGCCGGGCCGGATGCACCGACCCATGTGGCGGTGATATTCGACAAGGGCTCGCACACATTCCGGAATGATCTGTACGACCTTTACAAGGCTAATCGCGAAGCGATGCCCGAGGACCTGCGCCCGCAAATACCGCTGACCCGTGAGGCGACAAAAGCGTTCAACATCGCCTGCAGGGAACTCGAAGGTTATGAGGCAGACGACATCATCGCCACTCTCGCCGTGCAAGCGCGCGAGGCAAGGGGGCGCGTGACCATCGTAAGTTCCGACAAGGATTTGATGCAGTTGGTCGGTGACGGTGTCGAGATGCTCGATGCGATGAAGAACAAGCGTATTGATCGGGACGGGGTGGTCGAGAAGTTTGGAGTTGGCCCCGAGCGCGTTGTGGATGTTCAGGCGCTGGCCGGCGATTCCGTTGACAACGTGCCGGGCGCTCCGGGTATCGGGGTCAAGACGGCTGCCCTTCTGATCAACGAATACGGTGATCTGGAAACACTGCTGGACCGTGCTGAAGAAATCAAACAGCCCAAGCGCCGGCAAACCCTGATCGAAAAGCGCGATCAGATCGAACTATCTAAGAAACTGGTGCAGTTGGACGAGAACACGCCGCTGGATTTCACGCTGGATGACCTTGAAGTGCGGGAGCCCGATGCAGAGACCCTGCTGGGTTTTCTGGCGGATATGGAGTTTCGCACACTGACCAAACGGATTGCAGACAAGCTGGGGGCCGAAGCACCGGTCATCGCCGACGCACCGGTGCCTGCGGCCAAGGAAGTTGAGGCTGAGGCGATTCCGTTTGACGCTGAGAAGTATGAATGTGTCCGTGATGCAGTGGCTCTGCAAAAGTGGATTGATCAGGCCCATGAGCGCGGCTGGGTTGCGGTGGATACCGAAACCACCGGTCTGAATGAAATGATCGCCGATCTGGTCGGTATTTCGCTGTGTGTCGAGGCCGGAGAAGCCTGTTACATCCCGCTGACCCATCGCGATGGCGCAGCGGATGATCTGTTCGGCTCAGATGCGCTGGCTGAAGGGCAGATGCCGCTGGATGAGGCGCTGACACTACTGAAACCGATGCTAGAGGACCCCTCGATCCTCAAAATCGGGCAGAACATGAAATACGACGCCAAGATATTCAGGCGTCACGGCATCAATGTGACCCCCATCGATGATACGATGCTGATGTCCTACGCCATGCACGGTGGCGAGCATGGGCACGGGATGGACACATTGTCCGAGAGATACCTGACACACACACCGATCCCGATCAAACCGCTGCTGGGGTCGGGCAAGTCTGCAATCACCTTCGACAAGGTGCCGATAGACGAGGCCACAGCCTATGCCGCCGAGGATGCCGACATCACCCTGCGCTTGTGGAAACTGTTCAAGCCGCAGCTTCACCGCGTGCAGGTGACAACTGTCTACGAGACGCTTGAACGCCCGCTGGTGCCGGTTCTGACGGAAATGGAGATGCACGGCATAAAGGTCGACCGCGATGTGCTGAGCCGTATGTCCAACGCTTTTGCACAGAAAATGGCCGGTTTAGAGGCTGAAATCCACGAGCTGGCCGGAGAAACCTTCAACGTCGGCTCGCCCGCGCAATTGGGCGAGATCCTTTTCGACAAGATGGGCCTTGAGGGCGGCAAGAAGGGAAAGACCGGCAAGTATTCGACCGGCGCCGATGTGCTGGAAGATCTGGCGACCGAGCATGAATTGCCGCGCCGGGTCCTAGACTGGCGTCAGCTGTCCAAGCTGAAATCGACCTATACGGACGCGCTACAGACCCATATCAACCTCGACACGGGCCGGGTACATACGTCTTATGCTATCACCGGGGCGAATACGGGGCGTCTGGCTTCGACCGATCCCAACCTGCAGAACATCCCGGTGCGCACCGAGGAGGGCCGCCGCATCCGCGAGGCCTTCGTGGCCGAGCCGGGCAATGTGCTGGTCAGTCTCGACTACAGCCAGATCGAGCTGCGCATCCTGGCGCATATCGCCGACATTCCGGCCCTGAAACAGGCGTTTGCGGATGGGCTGGACATTCACGCGATGACGGCGTCCGAGATGTTCGACGTGCCGCTGGATGAGATGACGCCGGATATCCGTCGTCAGGCCAAGGCGATCAACTTTGGCGTGATCTATGGCATCTCGGGCTTCGGCCTGGCACGCAACCTGCGCATCCCGCGGGCCGAGGCACAGGGATTCATCGACCGCTATTTCGAACGCTTCCCGGGCATTCGCCAGTATATGGATGACACGGTGACATTTGCCAAAGAGCACGGCTATGTCCAAACCCTGTTCGGGCGCAAAATCCACACGCCCGAGATCAACGCCAAGGGGCCACATGCCGGCTTCTCGCGTCGGGCGGCTATCAATGCGCCGATTCAGGGCACGGCGGCGGATGTGATCCGGCGCGCGATGGTTCGAATGCCGGGTGCGATCAATGGGCTGCCCGCCAAAATGCTGTTGCAGGTCCATGACGAATTGTTGTTCGAAGTGGCCGAAGACGCGGTGGATCCGCTGATCGACGTGGCGCGCGACGTGATGGAAGGTGCGTCCGACCCGGCGGTGAGGCTGGATGTGAAGCTGAATGTGGATGCCGGCCAGGGTGCGAACTGGGCCGAGGCACACTAGCGGCGCTGGGTCAGCCCCGTGGCCTGACCCACCCTTCGACCATACGTTTGACCGAAGGTCCAAGGACCAGGATCACCGTGAAAGCGATGGGCCAGCAAAAGGCCCAGGACGCCATCCAGTCACCAAGCGTTTCAGGGTGGAACCCCACTGCTTTGACTGTGGCGATTCCGGTGACAATGCACGACATCAGGCCTGACATGATCAGTCCAAAGATGGCATGGGCGAAGCGGGCAGGGATCATATCGGACATCCTCGAAAACGGGTCGCCCGATATGTGCGCCATTCGTGCAGCGATTTCCAGACGGATGACCGGTGTTAACGTCGCATCCATGCCAGGGTCGCAGCCGTTCGAGTGGTTGAAGGCGTGTACTCGGCACTGACCCAACCGACATAACCGGTATCGTCCATTGCCTCGAAAAGCTGCGCGAAATCCGTGGGCCCGCGCCCCGGTTCAGAACGTTCAGGGGCGGCCCCGATCTGGGCATGGACAACATTTGGGTGAAAACGCTCCCAGACGGCCAGCGCGTCGCCGTGGATCATGTGAGCGTGAAAACTGTCATATTGCAGACCGACATTTGGGCGATCCACACGGCCCAGTACCTCGGCCGCCAAATCATAGTCGTTCAGAAAATAGCCGGGTTGGGAAATCGGATTGAGGGGTTCGATCGTGAAAGCCTGGTGCGGCGCGATATCGGCGGCCCACTGTAAGTTGTGCACGAAGCAGTCCATCGCATCCGTCCCGACAGCGTATCCCGACATGATGTGAATGAAGCCCGGTTTCAGCACTTCGGCATAACGCAGAACGCGGCGGATATCTGACTGAAACCGAGCAGCACCGCCCGGGGTGGCGGCATAACCCGGTGCGCCACCGGTATAATTCGGCGGAGGGGCGTTGATCAGAACCAAATCGAGCCCGTTGGCCAGCAAGGCACGTTGGGTTTCTTTTGCCGCAAGTTCGTAGGGAAAGAGAATCTCGACCGCTTGGAACCCGACGTCTGCGGCTGCCCGAAACCGGTCCAGATACGGAAGTTCGGCAAAGAGCAAAGAGATATTCGCGGCGAATTTTGGCATGGCGGCCCTTGGAAAGCTGGTGGGCCGACCTTATCCGCGCACAGGTTTCTGTGAAAGTGACAGAAAACGACAGTTTGTCGAAATTCGACCAGATCGAACCAATGAAATCGGAAACGCTTTTGGTATCACGGCGAATCATTTTTCCGGCGCCGTGCCAATAGAAGGTTCGAAACGATGGCGATGAGCCCAGACCCCGTACGCGGGAACAGCCTTTCTGCGTCCGCGGGGCAGTATTCTGCCTTGTCGGGCAACGGGTTGGCCGTGGCCTCGATGCTGACCTGGGCGGCCGGGTTTCCGGCGGCCGAAGTGCTGTTGCAAACATGGCCGCCCGTTGCCTTGTTGGCCGCGCGACTGGCGCTGGCCGTATTGGTGATGGTGCCGGTCTGGGTGATCATGGACGGACCGCACCGGGTTGTTTCGGCCCGCTGGGGTCATGCAATGATCGTCGGTGGCTTTGGGATTGGGTTGGGAATGTTCCTGCTGATCATAGCGCAAAAGCTGACCGACCCGGTGACGGTGGCAATCATCGTCTCTTGCGCGCCCTTGGTGGCCACATTGCTTGAATTGGCTGCTGGCACACGCCGGTTGAAGTGGAACTTTGCGCTGGGCGTACTTGTGTCGATTGTCGGCGGGCTGATCGCCACCAGCGCTCTGGCTCCGGCACAGTTGGGCCTGGGCGCGGCCTGTGCGGTTGTGTCGACGGTGCTGTTTTGCTGGGCGAGCATGGCAACCGCCCGGGACTTCCCCGAGCTCAGCCAGACCGGGCGTACGACGATCACCTTTGTCGGAGGACTGGCTATGGCGTCGCTGCTGATATTCGGATCGGCGCAATTTGGCATGGAAGTGAAGCCTGCAACTGCATTTGATGTGCAACAGGCAGGCATGTTGATGATCTATGCGCTCATTTCCATGGGCCTCAGCCAGGTATTTTTCATCACCTCCGTCGGCAAGCTGGGCGTTGCATTGGCCTCTTTTCACATCAATGTTGCCCCGTTCTACGTCATGTTGATCATGCTGATGATAGGGGACGAGTGGAACTGGACCCGGGCGCTGGGTGCGGGCGTTGTTGCATTGGCTGTCGTGCTGGCACAGGATCGCGCGCCCCGGTCAGCTCAGGTCGGCTGAGGGGATCAGGCCAAAGAACTGCCCGCCTGACCAAACACCAAACCAGCCGTCATGATGCGTTCCGATCTCGACGAGGCGGTAGAAGCTTTTGCGATCTATGCGGGCTTCGAGGTTGGCGCGGATCAATATGTAGGGTGAGGGTTCTTCCGTTTCCGGGTCAATAACAATCCGGATTGGATGGTCAACTCCGGCCACGGCCCTGTCGCCGACATGGGTTGTGAAGGTCAGAGACTGGTTCTTGCCATCCCCGTCCCGGTCGAAATCCACAGCAACAAACGGCGCGTCTTCGACAGTGATTCCCACCTTCTCGACAGGCGTTACGAGGTAGTATTTGCCCTCCTCCTTCTTAAGAATTGAGGAAAAAAGCTTCACAAGCTCGAAACGGTTGATGGGTGAGCCTAAATAACTCCAAGTGCCATCTTTTGCGATCTTGATGTCCAGATCGCCGCAAAACGGAGGATTCCAGAGGTGAACGGGCGGTAAACCTTTGGCTTTGACCGCTTTGACTGATGCCGCCAGACCATCAGGCGAGGGTTTCACAGGTTTTTGTCCGCTCATTGCTTTTGCCATTTCCTCTCAGCGCGATACACTTCAATCATATTACTCCACGGAAGGGAAAGTCATGACCGAACCTGCCGACCTCGTAGCCGAGATCGAAGCGCTGGAAAACAAGCTGCAAGAGGCCAAGGCCTCGATCACCCGCCGCTTCATCGGGCAGGAGAGGGTCGTGGACCTGACTCTGACCGCGCTTTTGTGTGGCGGCCACGCCCTTCTGATCGGTCTGCCGGGGTTGGGCAAAACGCGTCTGGTCGAGACTCTGTCAACGGTGATGGGCCTGCATGGCAACCGCATTCAGTTCACGCCCGACCTGATGCCCGCCGATATTCTGGGCTCTGAGGTGTTGGATACTGCCGACGATGGCAGCCGCCATTTCCGTTTCATTCCCGGCCCGATCTTCTGTCAGCTGTTGATGGCGGACGAGATCAACCGGGCAAGTCCACGGACCCAGTCGGCGCTGTTGCAGGCGATGCAGGAACGTACAGTGACCGTAGCGGGTGAGGATCGTTCATTGGGTACACCGTTCCATGTGCTGGCAACGCAAAACCCGATTGAACAGGAGGGCACCTATCCGCTGCCCGAAGCTCAGCTTGACCGATTTCTGGTGCAGATCGATGTCGAATACCCCGACCGTCAGACCGAGCGGGATATTCTGCTGGCCACAACCGGGGTTGAAGAAGAGGAAGCGCATCAGATTTTCAGCAAGGAAGAGTTGCTGGCTGCGCAGGTCCTGTTGCGTAGGATGCCGGTCGGAGAATCCGTCGTTGAACTGATCCTTGATCTGGTCCGAGCCTTCCGTCCTGAAGAAACAGGAGTATCCGAGCGGGTTGCCGAAACCGTGGCCTGGGGCCCGGGCCCTCGTGCAGCGCAGGCGCTGATGATGACGGTGCGGGCGCGTGCGATTTTGCAGGGACGTCTGGCACCCAATGCCGAAGATGTTCTGGACATGGCGCGCCCGGTGCTCAGCCATCGGATGGCACTGAACTTTGCGGCACGGGCGCGCGGTGACAGTCTCGCTGATCTGATCGACTCGACCGCTGTTGGACTGATCCGGACCGAGGCAGCGGCGTGAATGCCGCGCTGACCCTTCGTGAAAGATCTGAAGCCGAGGCATCACGGCTGCCGCCCCTGTTGGCGCGGGCAGAGCATTTGGCAGGTACCGTTTTGCTGGGCGACCACGGTCGACGGCGGTCCGGTATGGGGGATGATTTCTGGCAATACCGCCCGGCCCAGATCGGCGATAGCCGTCGCATGATAGATCATCGCCGCTCGGCTCGTGGGGATCAGCAATTTGTACGTGAACGGGAGTGGCAGATAGCGCAATCCGTGATGCTTTGGGTCGATCAGGGGGCTTCGATGCGGTTTGCGTCCGACATAACCTTGCCCACCAAGGCGGATCGCGCCCGCCTGCTGGGGCTGGCGACCTCGATCCTTCTGGTGCGCGGCGGTGAACGTGTCGGCCTGACAGGCACGACCTTGCCGCCCCGGCGCGGCAATGCGCAGATCATCCGGCTGGCGCAGGCCTGGTGCGAGGATGATCAAACGGATTACGCCCCGCCTGAACACCGTGCCATGATCCCTCATGCCAGCGCCGTGTTCATCTCTGATTTTCTTGGTCCCATGGACGAAGTCGAACTGGCCCTGACCAAAGCTGCCGACCGTGGCGTGCGCGGCGTGGTTCTGCAGGTGCTGGACCCGAGCGAAGAGTCGTTTCCCTACCGTGGCCGCACCGTTTTCGAAAGCGTTGGCGGTTCTGTCCGACATGAAACGCTTAAGGCCGCAGAGTTACGGGACCGTTATCTGGACCGCCTCGCGCGCCGCAAGGACGCGCTGACGCAGTTATGCCGAGCGACGGGCTGGCAACTGGGCCTGCATCATACCGGTGATAGTGCGCAAGCGGCTCTGCTGTGGCTCTATCGTGCGCTGGACGGGGGAACGCGATGACGGTTCTGGCGGGCATCGGCTTTACCGCGCCCTGGGTTTTGCTGGGTCTTCTGACCCTGCCGATCCTGTGGCTCATCCTGCGGGCCGTACCGCCCGCGCCGATCCGCCGGATGTTCCCGGCGGTAACGCTTTTGTTGGGCCTGAAGGATGACGAAAGCGTTTCGGACCGCACCCCGTGGTGGTTGCTGCTGCTGCGGATGTTAGCTGCTGCTGCGATCATTTTCGGGCTGGCAGGGCCGGTCCTGAACCCATCTCGGGATGAAACCGGAACCGGGCCTCTTCTGCTGGTTCTGGATGCCAGTTGGGCCGGTGCCACGCGCTGGCCGGCGACACTGGACCAGATAGAAACACAATTGTCCGAAGCCGGGCGCGCGGGCCGAACTATTGCGATTCTGCGCCTGACAGAGCCGGAAACACCTGTTTTTCAGGCCGCAGAGGCATGGCAGGGGCGTTTACCCGGACTGACCCCACACCCCTGGCAGCCGAATGCGGATCAGATTGCTCAGACCATTGCCGCGTTGAACGCCGTTGAGGGCGGGTTTGATACCCATTGGTTCAGTGACCGGTTGAACTATTCAAACCACGCTGAACTGGTTTCAAGCTTGCAGGCGCGCGGCGAAGTGACGGTCTATCAGGCGGCGTCTCGGCCCGTTGCGATCCTGCCAGCGGCCTATCAGGACGGGCTGATCCAATTGACCGTACAGCGTGCAGGCCCCGGACCGGAAGACCGTGTGACGGTTTTGGCGCAAGGACGTGATCCGGCGGGAACGGCCCGGGTGTTGCATTCTGTTGAGCTGACCCTTGAAGCCGGCGAAACCACGGCGCAGGTCGATCTGGCACTGCCGTCGGAGTTGCGCGCCCGTATCACGCGGTTTGAGATTCAGGGCCAAAGGTCCGCCGGGGCCGTGACCCTGACCGATGACAGTCTGCGTCGGCGCGAGGTCGCACTGATTGCCGGAACCCTCAACCGTGAAGGGCTGGAGCTGTTGTCGCCTCTGCATTACCTGACACAGGTCCTGATCCCGACCGCGGATTTTGTCGATGGCGGCCTGCTTGAGGTTCTGCCCGCCAACCCGGATGTGATCGTCCTGTCGGACGTGGCGCAGATGTCGGAACCGGAAAAGGCCGCGTTGATCGAATGGGTCGAACAGGGCGGCCTGCTGCTGCGTTTTGCCGGTCCGCGCATGGCGGCCAGCGATCTGGGGCGGGACACCGAAGACACCCTGTTACCGGCACGGCTGCGCAGCGGTGGGCGATCCGTCGGCGGCGCGATGAGCTGGGGTGAAGCCAAGACGCTGGCTCCATTCCCTGAGAACTCTCCTTTTTACGGCTTGGCTATCCCGAATGACGTGGTTGTCTCGACACAAGTCATGGCCCAACCAGACCCTAATCTTGCGGATCGCGTGATTGCTTCGCTGTCCGACGGGACGCCGTTGGTGACGCGCAAGGCACTGGGGCTTGGGCAGGTAGTGCTGTTTCACGTAACTGCGGATGCCGAATGGTCCAGCCTGCCGCTGTCAGGCCTGTTCGTCGAGATGCTGGATCGTTTGGCCGTGTCCTCAGCAGCCAAATCGCGGCAAGAAGCGCAGTTGCAGGGCACCACGTGGGAACCGGTTCAGATCATGGACGGGTTTGGAGCCTTGTCGGATGCTGGAACGCTGGCAGGTGTGGATGGGGTTCAGCTGATCTCGGGCCAGATCGGGCCAGAGTTGCGTCCGGGTCTCTATGAAAGCGGCAAACAGAAGCTGGCATTGAACGTGGTTTCGGAAGAAACCGAGCTGCGCCCGGTGATCTGGCCCGCCAATGTGCCGATCAAAGGGCAGGAGGTCAGCACGGAAACCCCGCTTGGTGGCCTGTTGCTCAGCCTCGCACTGATCTTGCTGACGGTTGACGTAATTGCCTCTCTGGCTCTGTCGGGCAGGTTGGGTCTGGCCCGAACGACAGCTGCGGCGCTGGCAGCTTTTCTGCTGGTGCCGGAAGTACAGGCGCAGACGCCCGAAGATACCGAGTTCGCCTTGGCGGCAACGCAAGAACTTGTGCTGGCGCATGTGCTGACGGGTGACGCGCAGGTGGACGACATTGCCGAGGCCGGAATGCGGGGCTTGGCGCAAACCCTGTTCTTTCGCACTTCCGTCGAACCGGCGGACCCAATCGGCGTTGATCTGGAACGAGACGAGCTGGCATTCTTTCCGCTGCTTTATTGGCCCATTACACCGAACCAGCCGCAACCTTCGGCTGAGGCGTATATCAAACTGAACGCATATTTGCGCTCGGGTGGGATGATCCTGTTTGACACGCGTGATGCGGACATCGCCGGTTTTGGCGCATCCAGCCCGAATGGCCGCAGGTTGCAACAACTGGCCGGACCGCTGAATATCCCTGCATTAGAGCCGATTCCCCGCGATCATGTCCTGACCAGAACATTCTATTTACTTCAGGATTTCCCGGGTCGCTATTCCGGTACCGAGGTTTGGGTCGAAGCTGCGCCCGGGGATGCAGAACAGATCGAGGGGATGCCTTTCCGCAACCTCAATGACAATGTGACACCGGTGGTTATCGGCGGCAATGACTGGGCCGGGGCCTGGGCCGTGGATCGTAACGGACAAGCCCTGTTGCCTGTAGGTCGCGGCTATGCCGGGGAACGGCAACGCGAACTGGCAAATCGGTTTGGCGTAAATCTTGTGATGCACGTTCTGACCGGGAACTACAAATCCGATCAGGTCCATGTGCCCGCACTTTTGGACAGGTTGGGACAATGACCGGAACCGTCATATTCGACCCACTGATTCCGTGGCCGTTTTTGGCTGCTGTGGGGGCGGTTGCCGCTGTTGGAGTAGGTCTGGCCTTGTGGCGCGGCTTGTCGGGCTGGGCCCTGCGGGGATTGGCAGCTTTGGTTGTCATCGCTGCACTGTCCGGTCCGGTCTATCAGATCGAAGACCGTGCTCGGCTGACCGATATCGTTTTGATGATCGAGGATGAAAGTGCCAGCCAGACACTTTCGGACCGGGCCCGGCAAACTGCCCAGGCCGCCGAAGAACTGGCCGCTGAGATTGAGGCACGAGATAATACGGAACTGCGCCGCATTCGGGTCGGCGACGGTGAGGGGGATGAGGGCACGCAGGTCATGGCTGCCCTGAATGAAGCTCTGGCCGAAGAACCGCGCGCGCGCATCGCAGGCATTCTGGTGGTATCGGATGGGCTTGTGCATGACGCTGATCAGGCCCCGGAATTGCCAGCGCCGATGCATCTTCTGCAAACCGGGCGTGCAGACGACTGGGATCGCAGGCTTATCGTCCGAAATGCACCTGCCTTTGCCATCATCGGAGAATCAGTGACTTTGACCCTGCGCGTTGAAGACAGCGGAGCAGCCCCCGCGGGTGCCGCGACAGCGCCGCTGGAGATTTCCGTGGATGGTGGCGAGCCGCAGCAGCTGAGTATTCCAATCGGTCGGGACGTAGAACTGCCTGTCACTCTGCCGCATGGCGGGCGCAATGTGATCCAGTTTTCCGTGCCTCAGGCCGATGGTGAGTTGACCGACCGCAACAATACCGCGCTGATCCAGATGAACGGCGTTCGGGATCGCCTGCGCGTGTTGCTGGTCTCGGGTGAGCCGCATCCCGGTGGGCGCACATGGCGTAACCTGCTGAAATCCGACAGTTCCGTAGACCTGGTGCACTTCACCATCCTGCGTCCGCCCGAGAAACAGGACGGCGTGCCCGTCGATGAACTGTCACTCATCGCTTTCCCAACGCGTGAACTGTTTCTGGAAAAGATCAACGATTTCGACCTGATCATCTTCGACCGCTACAAGCGGCGGGGCATCCTGCCGGCGATCTACCTGGACAATGTCACCAACTATATCAACGATGGCGGCGCAGTTCTGATTGCTGCTGGTCCCGATTTCGCAAGTGCAGATAGCATTTTCCGGTCGCCGCTGGCACCGATATTGCCTGCTCAACCTTCCGCGCGTGTCTTTGAGGAACGTTATGTGCCGATGGTCAGCGAGTTAGGTCAGCGCCATCCGGTGACAACAAATCTTGGCGATCCCGCGGATTGGGGCGCCTGGTTGCGCCAGATTGATGTGAACCATCGCTCGGGCGAGGTACTGATGACAGGCATTGACGAACGCCCCTTGCTGGTTCTGGATCGCGTGGGCAAAGGGCGTGTTGCAATGCTGGCTTCGGACCATGCCTGGCTGTGGAGTCGCGGCTTTGAAGGTGGCGGCCCACAACTGGAGCTTTTGCGCAGGTTGGCCCATTGGATGATGAAGGAACCCGAACTTGAGGAAGAGGCGCTGTGGGCCGAAGCCAACGGACAATCCATGCGCATCATTCGACAGACGCTTGGGGATGACGTGGGTCCGGTGACTGTGACGCGCCCGAACGGCGAAACGCTGGAAATCACTTTGCAAGAGGTCTCTCCGGGGCGGTTCGAAGCGTTATACTATGGGCCCGAGATTGGTCTTTATCGTTTGCAGGAAGGCGACCACACGGCCGTGATTGGCCTTGGCCCCGCCGCGCCGAAGGAATTTGAACGCACCATCGCTACAGGGGATATCCTTGAACCGGTTCTGGCCAATATGCGTGGCGGCGTGATCCGGCTGGAAGATGGATTGCCGTCGATCCGAAACGTGCGCGCCGGGCGTCCAGCGGCCGGTCGGGGCTGGATCGGTCTGACGCCTCGCGATGCCTACGAGACAAGGGATGTGACCCAAGCGGGGCTGCTGCCTCCTTGGCTGGTTTTGCTGTTGGCAGGTGGTTTCCTGTTGGGAGGTTGGCTGCGTGAGGGGCGGCGCTAATCGATCCTGATTGCGACCCTGTCGGACTGACCTTGAGAATCCACCACGACAAGTGAGGTGAAACCGGCCCCCGGATTGGGGATTTTGAACTCTCTTTGCCGCTGCCCGGTCAGCAAGGGTACTCCATCTGCCAGTACGGAAAACGGTCCGACGCCGCCACGCAGTTTGACCGTCAAAGGTGCTCCGAATGTCTCTAACACAGCGTTATTGGGAGGAAACAGCAAGTCCGGCGCGGAAGGATCATCTTCGAAAGCTTTTGTGCGGGGGCGAAATCGCTGCAAAGGTTGCGGCAATTGGGCAGCGCCGACAAGCAGGGTCGAGGGCGGCGGTGGACGCAGGGGCGTGAGGTCGGGTTTCAACAGGTTGAAAGCCTCGGCCAGAAGCGGCGCGGCAAGATCGCCCCCAAATGCACCGGGAACAGGCGTTCCATCAGCCCGTCCCAGCCAGATCCCGATGACGTGCCGCCCGTCAAAGCCGATGGCCCAGGCATCGCGGTGGCCATAAGATGTGCCGGTTTTGTAGGCAAGCGACCCTGTTGCATTGCCCGCCGGTGGCGAAACCCCGGCCAGAATGTCCGCAACCTGCCAGGCAGAGGTTTCTGACAGAACGCGCTGAGTTTGCCGCGCCTCCGCAAGCGTATCGTGAAACAGGATCGGGCCTGTGCCACCAGCCGCCAGAGTGGCGTAAACCTGAACCAGATCGTGCAGGCTCAACCCCACGCCGCCCAAAGAAATCGCCAATCCGGGTGTGCCACCATTCAGACGCGGTTCCGAGCCGGCCAACCGCAATGCCGTCATCACACGAGCGGGCCCCAGTTCATTCGTCAGCCGCACAACGGGGATGTTCAGCGACAATTGCAATGCATCCCGCACCCGGACATCTCCACGGAATGCGCCATCAAAATTGCGCGGCGCGTACCGACCGAACATGACGGGGCTGTCGCTGATCAAGGTCTCGGGATGGGCCAGCCCCTGATCGAAGGCCAGCCCGTAGACCAGAGGTTTCAGGGTCGATCCGGGAGACCGTACGGCCCGGGTCATATCCACGAACCCCTGACGCGCATCTTGATACCCGGCAGATCCGACCGATGCCAGAACCTCGCCGCTGCGATGATCGGCCACGATCAGGGCCCCGGAAACGCGCGGTCCGACACGGGTGACGGCCTGGGCCACCAAGGTTTCCAGCCGGGCCTGCAATCCGGCATCCAGCGTCAGGTCGAAGGCTCGGGTCGCGGGTGCTTGCCGCGCCACACGGTCAGTCAGATGTGGTGCAAGGCGCGGAAACGAATTCATCCGATCCGGAAGAGCTTCGGTCAAAGCCACGCGCGCTTCAACACCGGTCAGGACGTTATGGCCTTCAAGCCTGCGCAGCACCCGGTCACGCGCTTCTCGGGCGGCCTCTGGGTTACGATCCGGACGCTGCGCTTCCGGAGATTGCGGCAACGCAACCAACAGGGCTGTCTGTGCAGGGGTCAGCCGGGCGGCGTCCTTTCCAAACCACGCGCGGGTGCCGGCGCGGAGTCCTTCCAGATTACCACCATAAGGGGCATGGGTCAGATAAAGGTTCAGGATTTGCTGTTTGCTAAGGCGCCGCTCCAACGCCAATGCGACTCTGATCTGGCGAAATTTTCCGCTCCAGCGCCCGGTCGGGCCATCTTCGATCAACCGTGCCACCTGCATGGTCAGGGTGGACCCACCCGACACGTTACGCCCGTTCCACAGGCTTTGCCCAGCGGCCCGCAGCATCGCGATGGGGTCCACTCCGGCGTGGGTCCAGAACCGTTTATCCTCGTACCGGATCAGCATGGCGATGAATTTCGGATCGACTGCGCCGGGCCGTAGTCGCCAGATGCCATCCTCGACTGGAAATGCACGCAGAAGGTCGCCATTCCGGTCTCGCATCTCGACCGAAGTTTCAGCCAGAACGGGAGGGAGGGTTGTGGCGTCGACCCAGCGGTCAACACCATCCCGCGCCAGTGCCGTCAGGTAGAGTGCTCCGGCCAGCGCAAACAAAAGCCGCGACCGCCTAGGCATGACAGCCATCCAAGCAGTGGTATGGTGCAAGGCTGATCACTGAACCTCAACCTGCCTGGTCGACGTACGCGCGCGGTTCTGCGGGCGGTACATATCTTCGACCGAGGCTGCAGGATGATGGAACACGCCCGGCGTTACGGCGCGCGCCACGTAGGCCAGCGTTACCCTCTCACGACCGGACAAATCAACGGCGGCCAGGAACCGGTCCGAACGGAACTCGGTATGGGTAGCGTCGGACAGGTCCAGCCAGTCGAGTGCCCGCACATCGCCCGAGCGGAGCAGGCTCGGGTTGTCGATCTCGATCCCGGCGGATAGCGGATCGTCCACCATCAACCGTGCTCCGCCGCTTTCGAACGGTGTTACTTGCAGTACTGTGACGAACCGGTCACCCACGGCAAAGCTGTTTGCGTCGATCAAATCGCCATCCATCGAGTAGTACTGCCGTTCGATCGCGTAGCCGGTGCCGCCCGCCTCCGGCGGAGATTCCGGAATGCCCGTGATCGTCAAGGTGATATCCGTCGCCTGACCGTCGGCGGCCATGATGTTGATATCATCCGCCTGTCCGGATTGCAGAACCTTCACAAACGGACCAGAAACCGGCGCGCCGTTGACCATCAAGCCCGATTCCGTTGTGTCAGACACAAGCTCGTGCGCCGCCAGCAACGACCACGTGGCCTCCTGAGTAGACAGCGGCGTGCGGCCTGTGCTCACCCGTTGGATCAAAGCATCGCGGTCAATCGCCTCGCTACCTGCGCCCACGGCAAGGGTCAACAGACCGGCCGCATCCCGCAGGTAGGTGCCGTAGTCAGCGCGCCAGACGTTCTGTTGCTGGTTCTGTTGCCGATCCAGCATTAGCGCGGCACGGTTGAACATCGAATCCGCACGGGTCTGGTCGCCGTAAGAGGCCAGAGCTGCGCCCAGTTGTGCCGCCGCCAGAGGGGTGTCGAAGGCATCCCCTTTAACATCAGCGTAATAGCGCAGATCGCCCATCGAGGCCGCGCCTTCCCGTGCAAGAACCATCAGGGCATAGGCGATGTCCTGACCGCCTTCGTCAAAATCTGGTGCATAATTGACCCTGTTCCGAAGGTTATCCATTGCCTGAGCGAAAGCCCGGTCTGGCACGGGATGTCCCTGAGTGCGGGCACGGGACAGGAAGTCGGTCACATAGGCGTCCAGCCAGAAATCCCCGCTGCCTGCGCGCCACAGGCCAAAGGCTCCGTTCGCGGCCTGACGGGTCAGGATGCTGCGGATCGAATCGCCGATGCGCTGATCCACCACCGGACCATCCCCCAGCCCCGAGGCTTGCGCAACGGATGACAGGTACAGCAACGGCAGCGCTTTGCTGGTGATCTGTTCGGTGCAGCCATAGGGGTAACGGTTCAGCTGATCCAGCAGTCCGGGTGTGTCGAATTTTGCCAATGCTCCGGCGGACAGAATGGCCTTGGCCGAGCCCGGCTGGAACCCGTCAAACACATCCTGTGAAAACAGGAAGCTGTCGCCTGCGCCCAAGGCAAAACGCCGCGTCTGCGCAATCACCGGATCATTGGCGCGCACCGGCATCCGCAGGGTTTGCGACAGGTCGCGCCCATCAGGCGTGGTGATCGACACGCTGATTTCAGGATCGCCGACGGCGCTGGCCGTGATCGGGATCTCGAAAACCGCCTTGCCACCGTCCTCCAGCACAAAGCTGGCTGGTGCCGCGCCCAGTTCCAAACCGTTGGAGGCGGTCAGGCCAAGTGCCATTTCTCCGGGCGTGCCATCCGCATGGACGATCTCAAGACGCATTCGGCTTTGATCGCCTGGGGCAAGGAAGCGCGGAAGGCTGGCGGTGACGACCACAGGGTCGCGGACGATCATTTCGGCTTCGGCCTGGCCGACGGCTTTGTGCGACCACGCGACGGCCATCAGGCGGACGGTTCCGTTGAAGGCGGGAAGGGGAATGTCGATCTCAACCTCACCATCCGCACCGATCTCGACCGGGCCACTGAACACGGCCATCAGGTCTTGCGTCGGCGGCGGAGACTGGCGACGCATCCCGTTGTCACTGTCGCCGCCCGAGCGCACTGTGCCCATGGCTCCGGTCATGCCGTCGATCAGTCGCCCGTAGACATCCCGCAGATCAACGCCCAGACGACGCTGCCCGAAATAGTATCCTTGCGGGTCCGGGCTTTCGAACCCGGTGAGGTTCAGAATGCCCACATCGACAGCGGCCAGGGTCAGCCAGACCGGATCATTGTCTGCGGCGTTTTCGACCCTGATACGGGCTTTTTGCGTCTGACGTGGTGCGATGACCTCGGGCACATCGACAGTTACGGAGAGTTTGTGGTCCTCTGGATCGATGCTGGCATGGGCCACACCCATCGCCCGCGCCGGGTTCTGACCGGCTGCAACATCCATTGGGCGGATCACGGTTGCGGTGACATAAGCCCCTGCGCCCCAATCCTTCGTTACCTCAATGGGTATCAGAGTTTCACCTTCCGGCACTTCAACCATTTGGCGATGGACCAGACGGTTCGAAAGGACTTCAATCTGAGCGACACCGGCCATTCGCGGTACAATCCGCAACTGCGCCGTATCCCCGATGCGATAGCTGTCGCGATCCAACGACATTTCAAGCCGGTCCGGCGTGGTCGATGCATCGGCTGCCTGATACCAGCCCGCATGGAAATCGATAGCGGTTTCTGCATACGTCCCATCGACACGCTGCACCACCAGTTCATAGCGCCCCCATTTCACCGGCTGTGTCAGCGTCAGAGGGTCGGTAGAGACGTCCACTTCGCCAGTGGCGACACGGCTGCGGCGCGTAGTTGGTTCCCAATTCCAGTTGCCGTACAGCTGATACCATTGAAAGCGCGTTTCGACCTTGTTCAGCGTCCAGCGCAGACGCATCGGGCTGGGCGTCAGGTCAGGGGAAAGGCCGACAATCTCAAACGCAGCCTCCGTGCCTTCCGGGATGACCTCGTCGAACAGGGGCTTGACGCCAATAACAGGGTGCGGCGGCAAGACAGGCGCGGTCAGGCGACGCTCAACCGGGCGGCCCGAGCCATCGGCCAGTCGGGCGATGATCTCGACCTCGATCGGCTTTCCTTCAGTCTCTAATGCAGGGACTTCGACCGCCACAGTTGCTTGACCCGCCGTGTCTGTGTGCATGTCACCGAAATATGTGCTCTTGATCGAGGTCTCTGCATCATAGCGACCAAAGCGATAACCTCCGTAGCCCGGAACCGTGTCCGCCGGGCGCGCGATGACCTGCCCATCGATGCTCAGGTCAGACCCCGGCACACCAAACAGATAGCGCGCGTCGATCGAGAGTGGTGGACTATCGCCGGGGCGCAAGGGTGCGTCGGGCAGGGTCAGGTCAAAATCGATACGTTCGGGCAGGAAATCCTCGACGAGCACGGTCTGACGCGCCAGTGTATCGCCCTTGGGATCGGATTTGATTTCAATCTTCCATGCGCCACGCGGCACGTCTGCGGCCACAGGCAGGGCAAAGACATGACCCCCGGCAACGCCGCCATCCGAGACAGACCGGCGGTATTCCACCCCGTCCGGGCGATACAGGATTGCAGTCAGAGGCAGGCCCTCAATGGCCAGCGCCTTACCATCGCGGGACAGGGCAGTGACATGGATCACCTCTCCAGCCCGATAAGCACCTCGGTCGGTGGTCAGAAAGACATCGACCGGCCCCGCCGGCGCGCGCCCTTCAACGCCGCGATCCGATAGGTCAAAGGCAGGATCGGTCAGCGAGAGAAAGCTGAAATCGCTGTCATCACTTGCCGCCGTCACCAGAGCAGGCGCACTGGCCCCTTTTCCGCGCGTCAGGCCCGGATCGAAGCTTACATAGCCGGTTTCATCGGTCCGCGCCGTCGCGATGACAGCGTTCGCCTCTGAGACCAGCGAAACTTCGACACCTTCGCGCGGTACTGCATCGCTTAGCCCGCGCACGGTCACGTGCAGCCCGTCTGCGCCCAGGGCGGTGCTGATCCCCAGATCAGAAAGAACAAACCATTGCGTTGCGCCGGGATCGTCATAGGGATCGGCTCCCGGAACGCGGGCGGTCAATGCATAGATACCCGCAGGTTGATCAAAGAACGCTTCGGCCATGGGAAGACGTGCCGTCATGGTCTGGTTCAACTGGTTGGAAACCTCGGCAGTACCCGTCCAGATGTCCTGAGCAATCTCGTCCGAGAATTCTTCTTCCTGCCATTCACTGAGCGGACGGCCGAAAAAATCCTGTTGCACGGCACGCAAAAGGTTCCGGTCACTGACCCGCCGCAGGGTCAGGTCAAGTTCTGTCACATTGACCGTTTCGACAGGCAAGGCCGCATCCGCAGAATTCGGAAGGACATAGCTGCGCCCGGGAAACCGAACCGAAGGTGCCCGGTCGCGAACATAATGGGTCAGTTCAATGCTGCGGTTCAGTGCTTCGCCCGAGGCGGCAGGCAAGCTTTCGCGCAATGTCAGGCGATAGCGCAGGCCATGCGCAACCCCATCGACGCAGAGCTGGCTGTCATCGGCCTGCACGACCAGCCCGTCAGCGTCACGCTGAACGAAGGGATCATAATCAACCCCAGCCTTGACCAGAGGTTCCGAGAACTCAATACAAATCCTAGGGGCAGCCGCATCGCTTTCGACCGAGCTGTCGACCACGCGGAAGCCATATTTACCGATGGCGTTGTCCAAGGCGGCCAATACGTCTTCCCGCGGTTGCACCTGCTCGGCCAACCGAAGAACAGGGATCATGTCGCGCCCGCGCTCAACCTCTTCCAAGGCTTCTGCAAGTATCATCAGGGCAGCGATCTGGGAGCCGGAAGCATCGGCACGCAGATAGCCATTGATCGCCGCATTCAGCGCGCGATTGCGCAGATCGCGCCGCTCGTTCCAACCCGAAGGGTTCATGGCCAGCAGCAGGCGCGCATATTCCACCCAAAGATCCGGGGTGTCGCTGAGCGATACGGCGACACCCGTCCACTGCATCGCCTGCGTGACACTGCCCGCGTCGCGCGCGGCATCCAGAACGGCTTGCAGATCGTACCCTCCTGCCGGGTGCAGGAACCCCAAATCTCGGGCTTGTTTTGTTGCGCGACCAAGATCGTCAGAACTCAGGGCGCTCAATGCTTCAGCCTGTGTTTTTCCCAGGGTTAGAGACTTTTCAGTGCCTGGCACCTTTTGCGCAGACAGAGCCCCTTGATAGGTCTCTTGGCGGCTCACGCCACTTTTGGGAAAGCAGGCATCGGACCGGGTATTATAGGTGAACGCCGTACATTGCGCGTTGGCCGAGCAGGCCTGAATGCAGGACTTCAAATCGGTGTCGAACAAGGCATCCAGATCCGAGCCATAGAAATCCGTGTCCCGAGAGGCGACATAGCGGAATTCAGGCACCGCACTCTGCGCCAGAACCGCAGCAGTAAGGTTCAGAAGAAAAATTATGTAAGTTATTGAAATATAAACAAAGCGGCGCATGGTGCCCTCCTCTTTGGGCTCAGCCTTGCATGGCGCGCGCCTGTAGCGCAACGGCTTAAACAGTTTTTCATTCTCTGTCGCGATGCTGAAATCCGAACGTCCCGGAATCGATCATAATGAGTCTTGCGAACAAACTGGCACAGGAACGGCGTGCGCGTCTGGCAGCAGAACGAATGCTTGCCTTGAAACAGGCCGAACTTTCGACTGCAAATCGAAAACTGGGCCAACACGCCATGGCACTGACCAGGCGTATTGGTGAAACTCAGGCCGAAGTTGAAACTGTCCGCGGTGAAAACGAAAAGGTCAAATCCGATCTTACAGTCGCCCATGCCAAGATCGAGATTGCTGAACGCCGCCTGTGGCATTCGATCCAGACCATTCAGGACGGGTTTGCTTTCTTTGATGGCGACAGCAGGCTTATCAGCGCAAATGCAGCATATCTAAGTGTTTTTGAAGGCCTGGATGAAGTCGCACCGGGGATTTCCTATCAGCGGATTCTGCAATTGCTGACCACCGAAGGAATTGTAGACATTGGCGACGAAACTGCCGAGGAATGGCAGGCCAGAATGCAGGCCCGCTGGAATCGTTCCAGTCCACCTCCAATCGTCATGCAACTGTGGAACGGCCACTTCATCCGCCTGATCGATCAGCGTGGCAGCGGCGGTGACGTGGTCAGCCTGGCACTCAACATCACCGCGTCGGTCCGGCACGAAACAGAATTGAAGGCTGCCCGCCAACGGGCGGAAGCGGCCAACAGGGCCAAATCAGCCTTTCTCGCCAATATGAGCCACGAAATCCGCACGCCGATGAATGGTATCGTCGGTATGACCGAATTGCTTGATGAATCTCCTCTGGACGAAGAACAGCGGCTCTATGTCAACACGATCCGCAACTCGGGTGAGGCAATGTTGGTTATCATCAACGACGTGCTTGATTATTCCAAGATCGAGGCGGACAAACTGGTTCTACACCCTGAACCCTTCGATCTGGAGCGCTGCATCCTTGAGGTCGCGATGCTGTTGCAACCCAGCGTACGCGACAAGGGGCTCACCTTGCTTGTGGATTACGACCTTTTCCTGCCCACCCTTTTTGTAGGAGATCCCGGCCGAATACGGCAGGTTCTGACCAACCTGGTGGGCAACGCGGTCAAATTCACCAAGGAAGGGCATGTACTGGTCCGTGTGACAGGCGTTCCGCATTCCCAGGCTCAGACATGCGACATCCATGTTGCCATCGAAAATACCGGCATCGGCATAGACGCGGACAAGATCAACCACGTTTTTGGTGAGTTCAATCAGGTCGAAGATGAACGCAATCGTCAATTTGAAGGTACCGGGTTGGGTCTTGCCATCAGCAGGCGCCTAATCACCATGATGGGCGGTTCGGTCTGGATTGAAAGCGAACCGGGTCGGGGATCCTGTTTCGGGTTCAGGGTGTCGCTGCCCACGGCAGAAGGCCCACAGCCGGAACCTCCGAAACTGTCGGATTGCGTGAAACACGTCATGGTGGTCGAGGATCTGGCCGTAAACCGGGCCATTCTGGCGAAACAACTTGGCCGTTTAGGGGCCGAAGTGACGGTTTGCGCGTCAGGAGCCGAGGCGCTGGCAGAAATGCATGACGCAATTGAACTTGTCCTGTGCGATCATGATCTGCCAGATATGGATGGATTGGACCTGGCCATCACCCTTAAAGACCGTGGGTGGGGCGATGCCTCGGTCATCGTGATGTCTGCAAATCCATCTCTGATCCACACGCACCCGGCCCGCGACCTGATCAACGGTGTGTTGCAGAAGCCGATCCCCAGGGCCGAGTTGTATTCCAGGCTCGTGGCTCTCAGGGGTAATTCGCCGCCAAAATGTCGTTCTACGCAGCAAAGTTCCGTCTCTGACAAAGAAGAAACCAAGGTATTGGAAACAAGGCGCATGAAGATACTTGCGGCCGAAGACAATCATACCAATCAGCTGATCCTGAAAAAGATGGTCCAAGACCTGCAAATAGATTTGCGATTTGCCTCCAATGGGATTGAAGCCGTTGAGATCTTTCAGGAGTTTGACCCAGACTTGATCTTCATGGATATTTCCATGCCGAAGATGGACGGCAAACAGGCCACTACTGAAATCCGCAGGATTGAGGTCGAAACAGGGGGTCATGTCCCGATCGTTGCCTTGACGGCTCATGCAATGGCCGGTGACGACCAGGGCATCTTGTCAGCGGGGTTGGATTACTACATGACGAAACCTCTGCGCAAAAATCATATTCATCAAATGATCCTGCAACACCAACCAGACGGGGTAAGCAATGTTATGGACAATCACCTCGTCCAGGAGCATTCACCCATGTGTGACCGCAAACAGGATTCTGCTTCATCTGGCTGAAAATATCCCGCGGAGCGCGAGGGGCTGGCCCCTCGCTCAGACCCGCAGTCCAAAACCGTAGCTGTAAGAGTTATCGATCAAGCTGTCAGGGTCTCAGGCCGAATTGGGTCGAACAAAGACAGGTTTGTCCTCTTCCGACAGGTCAGCACGATACGCGTATCCGCCCGTATCGAAATCCAGCAGAGCTTTCGGGTCAGTCAGGCGGTGTTGAATGACATAGCGCGCCATTGCACCACGCGCCTTTTTGGCAAAGAAACTCACGATCTTCGGAGTGTCGTTCTTGTCTTCCATGAACACAGGAGTGACGACGCGCAGTTTCAAAGCGTGCGGGTCCACGGCACCGAAATACTCCTGACTGGCGCAGTTGATCAGAACGTCGCTGCCGATCTTGTCGCATTGTGCGTTCAGGGCCTTGCTCAACTGGTCGCGCCAATATTCATAAAGGTTCTTGCCGCGCCGGGTTTTTAGCTTGCTGCCCATCTCCAGTCTGTAGGGCTGTATCGCATCAAGTGGCCGCAAAACGCCATACAGGCCCGAGAGGATGCGCAGATGATCCTGTGCCCATGCCAATTCGTCAGGACCGAGCGAAGCTGCTTCCAGACCCTGATAGGTGTCACCTGCAAAGGCCAGCGCGGCCGGGCGCGTTGCCTTGGCGTCTGGCATGTCCGAAAAAGCACGATAGCGATCGCGATTCAGACGTGCCAGATCATCGCTTAGATCCATCAGCTTTTTCAGATCGCCAAGGGTCAGATTGCGTGCGGTTTTGGACAGTCTGATCGCATCATCCTGAAAATCGGGCTGTGTGACTTCAACGTCCCGCTCTGCCCAGTCCAGCCGCTTGGCCGGAGAAATCACTACCAGCATACCTGCCCTCTTTTCTTACCTGCTCTGGCGTATCTAGCCCGCCCCACGCAACACGTCCAGAAAGGCGGTGCCAAACCTTTCGTGACGTCGGTCGCCCAGCACCTGTTCAATCCCGCGCAGGTCGTCAGGGCGCATCTGAGCCACCTTCGCCAGTTGTGAGGCCGAGCAGGTCAGCGGCTTGTCTATCCCGTCTGGCCCGCGGGACAATTGAGACTGTACTTCGAGCAAGCGGTCATAAATTTCGCCCTGATCGCGTCCGGCCAGCTTGCGTCGCGCCGGATGAACGGTTTCCGCTGTGCCAGCGATCACCTCAAGAAAGGTATCGCCATAGCGTTCCAGCTTCTTTGCGCCAACACCACCAATACGTGCCATGTCGTCCAGTGTCATGGGGCGTTTTTCCGCCATTTCAATCAGGGTACGATCCGGAAAAATAACATAGGCCGGGACCCGCGCGGATTCTGCCAAAGCGCGTCTTTTCGCCTTGAGAGCAGAAAGCAATGGCGCATCTTCATCGGAGACCATGGCTCTCACGGCGGGGCGGCGGTTTGCCTTGCGCAGTGTGTCCTTGCGCAAGTTGATCCGTGCCTCTCCCTTCAGAATTGGTTTGGCGGCTTCGGTCATCCGCAAGGCGCCGTGACGTTCGGGATCGGGACGCACCAGATCGTGACCCATCATCTGGCGGAAGATGGCCTGCCATTGGGCGCGCGACCATTCTTTGCCGATGCCCCAGGTGGACAAACCATCATGACGGCGCGCGCGGATCTTGTCAGTCTCGTTCCCCAGAAGAATGTCGATCAGATGACCGCTGCCAAACCACTCATCAGTGCGAAGGATCGCAGACAAGGCCATTCGGACAGGCGTTGTGCCATCAAATATCTCAGGTGGTGTGTCGCACAGGTCGCACTTCCCACACGCTACCGCCTGTTCTCCGAAATAGCCCAACAGTGTCTGGCGGCGGCATTCCAGCGCCTCGGCCAACCCCAGTAGAGAATTCAACCGGGCATGATCGGCCATGCGGCGCTCGGGCGGAGCAAGACCCTCGTCAATCTGAGAGCGGCGCAGACGGATATCGTCGGGTCCGAACAGGGTCAGGGTTTCAGCGGGGCCACCGTCACGCCCAGCGCGCCCTATCTCCTGATAATACGCCTCGATCGATTTCGGCAGGTCGGCATGGGCGACCCACCTGATATCCGGTTTGTCGATGCCCATCCCAAAGGCAACTGTGGCAACCACGATCAGCCCGTCCTCGCGCGCGAAACGGCTTTCGACGATGCGGCGATCTTCGGCCTCCATACCCCCGTGATAGTGGCAGGCGGTGTGACCTTCTGCGCGCAAGGCTTGCGCCAGCACTTCGGTCTTGTTCCTTGTGCCACAATAGACGATGCCGGATTGTCCTTTGCGTGCCTCAGCGAAATCCAGAATCTGCTTGCGCGGTCCGTCCTTGGCAGCAAAGGCCAGATGGATGTTGGGCCGGTCGAACCCGCGCAGAAACTTGCGGGGTTCGGTGCCGTCGAACAGTTTTTCGACAATCTCGTCCTGCGTTTCGGCGTCTGCTGTCGCTGTGAAAGAGGCCAGCGGCACGTCCAAGGCGCGCCGCAGCTCTCCGATCCGCAAATAATCAGGGCGAAAATCGTGTCCCCATTGGCTGACACAATGGGCCTCGTCCACTGCAATAAGACTGACATTGATCCTGCGCAGCATCCCCAGCGCCGAACCCGCAGCCAGACGTTCTGGCGCCATGTAAAGCAGCTTGAGCCGTCCGGCCTCCAGCGCTTCCCAAACGGCATCTGTTTCTTCAGGGGAGTTGCCAGATGTTAGGGCGCCGGCCTCAACACCGGCTTCCTGCAACCCGCGCACTTGATCGCGCATCAGGGCGATCAGTGGAGAGATCACCACGGTCACCCCGTCGCGCAATAGGGCAGGCAGTTGAAAACAAAGGGATTTGCCACCCCCGGTAGGCATGATGGCCAGCACGTTTTCGCCCGCGGTCACGGCATCGACGATCTCTTCCTGCCCGGGGCGGAAATCGTCGAATCCAAAGACATCTCGCAGCAGGGGTGCGGCGTCGAACATGTGCGGGGGTGCCCTGTTATAAGGTTTATCTGCTCTTGGGACAGGACAATCACATACTAAGAATCGGTGAACAAGAGGTCAGTAGAAATAGACCGCATTGTTGATCAGGATGATCCGCAGGGCATACACACCGATCAGTACGACCAGAGGTGTTAGGTCGAGCCCACCCATATTGGGCAGAATACGGCGGATCGGGCCATAAATAGGCTCTAGAATACGGTTCAGTCCGTACCAGATTTGGGCAACCAGCTGTTGGTGCAGGTTAAGCACCTGAAAGTTGATCAGCCAGCTCATGATCACATGGGCCAGGATGATGAACCAGACAATGTCCAGGATCAGCAGCAGGATTTGGATCAGCGACAGCATGGGTTCTCCGTTCTCTTGTTGGCCGAGACCTAAGCACCCTTGCCGCAAAGAGCAAGTAGCCTGAACTCAACGCTTGCGAATTGGGCTAAAGGCCCGTCTTATAAAAGCAACGATAAACAGGGGCAGAGATGGCAGAAATATCCAAGCGCAGGCGCATCTGGGGCTGGTGGTTCTTTGACTGGGCCAGTCAGCCCTACCATACTTTGTTGGTTACGTTCGTTTTTGGCCCATACTTCGCGGGCGTTGCGGCCGGGTACTTCACCAATGAAGGGCTGGATGCGCAGGAGGCCGCTGCGCGAGCTCAGACGGTCTGGGCGAACTGCCTGACGATTACCGGGTTGATCATCGCGTTTGGCGCGCCGTTGCTGGGGGCGATGGCAGATGTCTCTGGTCGGCGAATCCCTTGGATCTTTGTCTTTTCGGTGATGTATGCCGTTGGTTCCGCTGCGCTTTGGTACACTCTGCCCGACGGCTCGAACATGTGGTTGATGCTGTCGGCCTTTGGTCTGGGCTTTGTCGGCGCGGAATACGCGCTGATCTTCATCAACTCACAGCTGCCCGATCTGGGAGATGACAGTGAAGTAGGTGAGATTTCGGGCTCAGGCTTTGCCTTTGGCTATTTTGGCGGCCTTATTTCGCTGGCGATCATGCTGGCATTGTTTGTGGAACAGGCCAACGGCAAGACGTTGATAGGTTTGAACCCCATATTCGGTCTGGACGCGTCGCAACAACAGGGAACCCGCTTTGTTGGACCATTCACTGCCAGTTGGTTCGTCCTTTTCATGGTGCCGTACTTCCTTTGGGTTCGTGAGGACGTGCCGACGGACAAGTCAGGCACCGTTCGTGAAGCACTGCGATTGCTGGCGAAATCGGTATCTAACCTGCGCCATCGCGTCAGTTTGGCCAGTTACCTCGGCTCGTCCATGTTCTATCGCGATGCGCTGAACGGATTGTACAGCTTCGGGGGTGTCTATGCCCGGCTGGTTCTGGAGTGGGACCTGATCAAAATCGGTGTTTTCGGAATTGTCAGCGTGTTGGCGGCTGCCGCGTTTTCATGGATCGGGGGAAAGCTGGACAAAAAGCTCGGCCCCAAACCAGTGATTTTGGCGGCAATCTGGGTGCTGATCTTCGTCTGCGTGACAATCGTGATGATGGACCGGACGCAGATTTACGGTATCGCACTACCCGAAGGCTCGAACCTGCCGGATATGGTGTTCTTTGGTTGCGGTGTTCTGATCGGAGGCATGGGCGGTATTCTGCAATCGGCCAGCCGCTCGATGATGGTGCGGCACACCGACCCCGAAGCCCCGGTGGAGAGCTTTGGACTTTATGGTCTGTCGGGCCGCGCGACCGCTTTTGCCGCGCCTTTGCTGATCGGGATTGCAACAACTGTGACCGGAAGTGCGCGGCTGGGGGTGTCACCCATCGTACTGTTGTTTATTCTGGGTCTATTCCTGATGCGTTGGGTGAGACCTGAAGGGGATCAGAGCGGATGATTTTATTACGTTATTTGGCATTTTTGGCCATCATGGCGCTGGCGAATACGGCGACGGCGCAGCCCCTGGCAAAGCAGTTGTTCGGGGCGCAGAAGGTAAGCTCGCAACAAAAAGCGGCTGCTTTCGGCAGTTATTCGCGTGGGTGCGCGGCTGGGTCGGTGCAATTGCTGGAAACCGGTCCGACGTGGCAGGCAATGCGTCTGTCGCGCAATCGAAACTGGGGACATCCCGAGGCAATCGATTACGTTCAGGACCTCAGCAAGTTTGCGGCACGGCAACCGGGTTGGAATGGTCTCTATATTGGGGATATCAGCCAGCCGCGGGGTGGCCCAATGACCTCGGGACACCGCTCTCATCAGCTAGGGCTGGATATCGATATCTGGATGCTTCCGGGCAATAACATGCGCCTGTCGCGCAAGGCGCGCGAGAACATCTCATCCATATCGCTGCGACGCTCGAACGGCGCCTACGTCAACAGCAACTGGACCAAACAGCATCATGCGGTGTTACGCGAAGCCGCCAAGGACAAACGCGTGGCGCGTATCTTCGTGTTCCCCGGGGCGAAGGTTCAGATGTGCAACGATGAAAAAGGCAATCGTGCTTACCTGCGCAAGATAAGGCCTTGGTGGGGGCATCACTACCATTTTCACGTGCGCCTGAAATGCCCTAGAGGATCAAAGGGATGCGTCAACCAGGATGCACCACCCAAGGGCGATGGCTGTGCCGAGGCGCAACAATGGGTGCGTAACATCTTGAACCCGCCGCCGCCCGACCCGAACGCGCCGCCGCCCAAGAAACGCCGGGAATATGTTCTGGCCGATTTGCCAAAACAATGCGCCGCCATCTTGCAATCCAAGTAAGTACGGCACTGTTTCTGGCTTCGGCGGCCTTGGGAGTGGATGTAAAAACTGCCACACACCAAGGCAGTTTTGCATGGCGTCACCAGGCGGATTGGTTCGGCGGATTCTCGGCGCTGCACATTTCGGACAATGGGCAGCAGATGATGGCGCTGAGCGACCGGGCCAGGTTGGTGACCGCGCGCATTGAGCGCCTTGATGGCGAGATCACCGGCCTGCGCATTCTGGGGCACTGGCCGGTTCTGTCCAGCAATGGGCACATCATGTCAGGCGGCGTTGGCGATTCCGAAGGGATTGCGGCGGCTCCGGACGGTGGGTTCTACATCTCATTTGAAGGGGTGCACCGCGTCGCCCATTACCCCGCACTGGGCACAAAGGCGCGTGTATTACCGCGCCCGCAGGCATTTCAGGACCTCGCCGACAATGGATCCTTTGAAGGTCTGGCCATCGATGGGCGCGGGCGGCTGTATACGCTACCGGAAACAAACCGCACCGCTCGTGGAGATATTCCCGTCTATCGCTGGAATGGCCAAACCTGGTCGACCCCTTTTGTTCTGCCCCAGCGTGGTTGGTTCAAGCCGGTTGCCGCTGATTTCGGTCCTGATGGACGATTTTATGTGTTGGAGCGAAGCCTCTCGGCAATCGGGTTTCGCTCGCGCCTGCGGCGATGGGATCTGGCAGGTAACGTGCCAAACGCCGAGGAAACCGTGTTCGAAACCGGAGCAGGGGCCCATGACAACCTCGAAGGCTTGTCGATCTGGCGGGATGATCACGGGCATTTGCGGGCCACGATGATTTCGGACGACAACTTTCTGGCACTGCAACGGACCGAGTTGGTCGAGTATCTGCTGCCCGATTGACACGCGGTACATGAAGGTCTAAACGCACAGCCTGCCTTGGGACGGTCCCTTGGCCAAGTCGCCGCTACCTTGTCAAAACGGGCATCAAAATATGCAACGCAACTTTATTCCCGGCATTCTTGCCATGGCCGCCATCGTGGTGGCCTCGAACATTCTGGTCCAGTTCCTGATCCTTGACGGGCTGTTGACTTGGGGTGCCTTCACCTATCCGCTGGCCTTTCTGGTCACTGACATCATGAACCGCGTCTATGGTGTGGGCCCGGCCCGCAAGGTCGTTTTCGCGGGCTTCGTCACCGGGGTGATCTGCTCTCTGATCGGCAGCCAGATCATGCTTCAGGGCGACGGCTTTACCTATGCTGCCGTGCCGCTGCGCATCGCCGTGGCCTCGGGCACCGCCTTCCTGATTGCGCAGCTGACCGACGTCACCGTGTTCAACGCCATGCGTGGCGGTCAATGGTGGCGCGCGCCGCTGGTATCGACTCTGGTAGGTTCAGCGCTGGATACCGCTTTGTTCTTCACCATCGCCTTCTCTGCCTCGGTCACCTTCTTTGGCGCCGATGCGGATGCTGCCATCAACTGGGCGTGGGAGCCCGTGCCCTTCATGCTGTCGGGTCCCGAGGCACCGCTGTGGGTGACGCTGGCCTTTGCCGACTGGTTGGTGAAACTGTCGCTGGCCCTGATCGCGCTGATCCCGTTCAAGGTGATCGTTGCGCGACTGACCGCTGCACAGCCTGCGTAAAAAAGTGCTTTGAGAATGGCGCATCTTGTGTCACGCTTCTTTCTAACCGCAACAGATAGAAAAGGAGGTGATCCAGTGTCAAGAAAGAGATTGGAGAGAGGTGTCGGAACAACCGGGGGGACCGCCTGCTAGGGCAGCCTTTGGCGGAGTGTTCGCTCCGGCTGGTCGATTGATCTAACCGACCCGACCTCCTGAACTTTCGAAGGGCCGTCCCGCCGGGGCGGCCCTTTCTGTTTTCACCCGTGCCAGTTATGGTCGAACCTATGTTGCGCATTACCGACGATATCACTCTGCAAGACTGGGAAATGACCGAGAGCTTTGTCCGCTCTTCCGGCCCTGGCGGGCAGAATGTGAACAAGGTCTCGACCGCCGTTGAGCTGAGGTTCGAGGCCGCGCGCTCCCCTTCTTTACCCGATCCGGTCAAGAACAGGCTGAAACGGTTGGCCGGGCGCCGCTGGACCAAGGATGGCGCGATCATCATCCAGTGTGAAGAAACACGGTCGCAAGCCCGCAATCGGGAAATCGCACGTACAAGGCTGGCCGAACTGATCACGCGTGCGCTGGTCCAACCCAAGCGGCGCATCGCAACAAAACCTACCTATGGCTCGGTCAAACGCAGGCTTGCGACGAAAAAGGCACGGGGTGACGTTAAGGCATTGCGAGGCAAGGTGTCCGAAGATTGATCTGGCATCTTGTCGGGGCGTTGATAGTCTGACCTTCAAAAGGTGCAGGAGAGTAACGCCATGAGGCTGGAGGGAAAAACCGCAATCGTCACTGGCGGAGCATCCGGGTTTGGTGCGGGGATCGTAAGGAAGTTCCAGGCCGAAGGTGCGCGCGTCATGATTGCTGACATCAATGGCGATGCTGCCCATGAGCTTGCTGGGCAGCTTGGTTCCGAAGCGGTTGCTCAGCAGGTCGATGTAAGCGCCGGTGCTTCGGTCCAAAAGATGGCGGATGCGGCTTTCTCAACTTTCGGCCATTTGGATATCCTGGTGAACAATGCCGGTGTGACTCACCTTCCGACGCCGCTCGAGGAGGTCAGCGAAGAAGATTTCGACCGTGTTTTCTGCGTGAACATGAAATCCGTCTATCTGACTGCCCGCGCGTTGGTGCCTCATATGAAGGCACGCGGGGCGGGTTCAGTGCTGAACGTGGCTTCAACCGCGGGCCTGTCGCCGCGCCCGAACCTGAACTGGTATAACGCCTCCAAGGGTTGGATGATCACCGCAACCAAAACGATGGCGGTCGAGCTTGCACCGTCCGGGCTGCGGGTGAATGCGATCTGCCCGGTCGCTGGGGAAACGCCATTGCTGAAATCTTTCATGGGTGAAGACACACCCGAAATCCGTGCCAAATTCCTGTCGACCATCCCCTTGGGCCGCTTTTCAACCCCTGAAGATATGGCTAATGCCGCCTGTTTCCTGTGTTCGAACGAGGCCAGCATGATCACCGGCACTGCGCTTGAGGTCGACGGCGGCCGATGCATCTGATCCGCTCTTCATCTGGCCAAAAATATCCCCGCCGGAGGCAGCGCGCGCCAGCGCGCTTTCCCGCTCAACCGCCGAGACTTACATGATCCCCGGACCAAGAAACCTGATCACGGATGTTCCCGGCCTGATAGTCGGCAACGCTCAGGACGGCGCTTTGAAATCCGGCACGACTGTCCTGACCGCCGCAGAACCGTTCGTGGCATCGGTCCACATTATGGGCGGTGCGCCGGGCACGCGCGAGACTGAACTTCTTGCTCCTGACAAGACGGTAACGCATGTGGATGCGATATCGCTGTCCGGCGGATCGGCGTTCGGGCTGGATGCCTGTTCCGGTGTCTCGGATGCATTGCGCCAGTTGGGTAAGGGTTTTCCGGTTGGTGATGTTGTGGTGCCAATCGTACCAGGTGCGATCCTGTTTGATCTACTGAATGGCGGCGACAAGACCTGGGATGTAAATCCCTATCGTGCCTTGGGGCGTGCTGCGTTCGAATCCGCGTCGGACAAGTTCGAACTCGGAACCGCAGGTGCAGGAACCGGGGCTCTGACCGCGATGCACAAGGGTGGGTTGGGCTCAGCCTCGCTTGTTCTGGACAACGGTGTCACCGTGGGAGCACTTGTTGCGGTCAATCCGCTGGGAAGTGTCACCACGCCGGGTGACACGCATTTCTGGGCTGCCCCATTTGAAGTGGACGATGAGTTTGGCGGATTTGGGCCTGATCCCAGTGCTGGACTTGGCTATCCAACGGTCAGTCGAAAAGCGCAGGTGATGCAGCCGGCGAATCCGGACAAGGCCAATACCACGATTGCCATCGTTGCGACTGATGCTGCCCTGACCAAACCGCAGTGCCAGAGGTTGGCCGTTGCTGCCCATGACGGTATTGCCCGCGCCATTGTGCCCGCCCACACGCCCGGCGATGGTGATCTGGTGTTCGGGGTCAGCACCGGCGCGCGGGTGATCACCTCTGATGCCGAACCAGGTGTCATCGGGCACGCGGCTTCGCTTTGCCTGGCGCGGGCCATTGCGCGCGCCGTTTTTCTGGCGACTCCGGCAGCAGGCGACTTATTGCCGTGCTGGTCCGGGGTACATGACAAAAGTTAAGGACACCCTATTTGTCGCAGTGGCACAGTGAGCGCGCGCGGCAATCTGCGCGTTGACTCTTTTTTGCGCCGACGGTCCATTCGGCGCAGCCATATTGTATCGGAGCAAAAGCTATGAATCGCATCCTCGCTACCGCAATCGTCGGTCTTCTGGCCCTTCCTGCTTATGCTGAAGGCGACGCTGAGGCGGGCAAGAAAACCTTCAACAAGTGCAAGTCCTGCCACATGATCGCTGACCCGGCAGGCGAAGTGATCGTCAAGGGTGGCAAAACCGGCCCCAACCTCTATGGAATCGCTGGCCGCACCGCCGGTACCGTTGAGGGTTTCAAATATGGAGACAGCATCGTTGCTGCGGGTGAGAATGGCCTGGTTTGGGACGAAACTACATTTGTCGAGTATGCTCAGGACCCGAAGGCATTTCTGAAATCCTATTTGGATGACACGTCTGCCAAGTCGAAAATGACATTCAAACTGAAAAAGGGAGGCGAAGACGTCTATGCCTATATCGCAAGTGTATCGGGTGAATAACGTCTGATACTGCGCACCTATACCCAAGGACCAAAGGCCGCAGCCCCTGCGGCCTTTGGTGCGATTGATAACATTGTAGAACAGCGACACTCTGATATCAGACGGCGTATCGCGAAAAAACGCCGCAACGCCACGCCGACCCGGCAACAGCTATGTTCAAAATCAGCGCCCGTCAGGCGGATTGGCAGCAGGAGAGGACAGATGGGTATCATGATCCCAGCTTGGGTCAATGGTGAGTTGAACCCTGTAGACAAGCTTGAAGTTCACGAAAAGGGACTCAAGCACAAGGCCGTATCGGTGTTTGTCGTTCGGGGTACCGAGATCCTGTTGCAGCGCCGGGCGCTCGGTAAATATCATACACCGGGCCTTTGGGCGAATACCTGTTGTACCCACCCGGATTGGGACGAAAGCTCGTCCACCTGTGCCGTGCGCCGCCTGCATGAAGAGCTTGGCATCACAGGTCTTTATCCTGAATACCGACACCGTCTGGAATACCACGCCGATGTGGGCAACAGTATGGTGGAAAATGAGGTTGTCGACGTCTTTCTGGCCCATGTTCGCGGCCCACTGAAAATCGCGCCCAACCCGGATGAAGTCATGGATATCCGTTGGGTCGATTACCACGATCTGTTGGCCGAAGTGGCACGTCATCCCGACCGGTTTACGCCCTGGTTGAAGATATACCTTCACAACCACGCCGACACGATTTTTGGCCCGGATCTGATCATTTCTGCCAAATCCTGACCGCAGTGGTAAATCCCTGCCTTGCAAGGGCGGCTCAGGCCGCCTAAATCAACGCGTTATGGCCAAACAGAAGACAGACCCGAATTACAAGGTAATTGCCGAAAACCGGCGCGCCCGCTTCGATTATGCAATCGAAGAGGACATCGAATGCGGTATCGTTCTGCAAGGGTCCGAAGTCAAATCCCTGCGCGCGGGCGGCTCCAACATCGCCGAAAGCTATGCCATCGTCGATGACGGAGAGTTGTGGCTGGTCAACAGCTACATCGCGCCGTATGAGCAGGCCAAAGTGTTCAAGCATGAAGAGCGCCGCCGTCGCAAGCTGCTGGTGTCCCGCAAACAGATGTCCGATTTGTGGAATGCAACGCAGCGCAAGGGCATGACGCTGGTGCCGTTGGTTTTGTATTTCAACCACAAGGGGCTGGCCAAGATTAAGATCGGCATCGCCAAGGGTAAGAAAACCCATGACAAGCGCGAAACCCAGGCCAAGCGCGATTGGTCACGGCAGAAACAACGCTTGTTGAAAGACCACAGCTAGAACGCCATCGCCGCCTGTACCGCGCGTTGCCAACGGTCATAGGCCGCATCGCGGTCGGCTTGGTCCTGCGTTGGCTCGAACCGGCGATCCAGCGCCCATGTTTCCGCAAACCCGGCCTGATCCGGGTAAATCCCGGCTTTCATGCCTGCCAGCCATGCGGCGCCAAGGGCTGTCGTCTCCTGCATTACGGGGCGGTCCACAGGCGCGCCAAGACAGTTCGACAGGCCTTGCATGGTCCAGTCAGACGCGCTCATCCCGCCATCGACACGCAGGATGACGTCGGCGTCGGCGCCCCAGTCTCCCTGCATGGCGTGCCACAGGTCGCGGGTCTGGAAGGCGATGCTTTCCAGCGTGGCGCGGGCGATCTCTGCCCGGCCTGAATTGCGTGTCAGCCCGAACATCGCGCCGCGGCAATCGGGTTTCCAGTAGGGTGCGCCAAGGCCGGTGAAGGCTGGCACAAGCACCACATGCTGGTTTGGATCGGCCTGAGCCGCAAGTTCGCCACTTTGCGGAGCTGAATCAATGATCTGCAACGCGTCACGCAGCCATTGCACGGCGGCCCCTGCGATAAAGATCGACCCCTCCAGCGCATAGGTTCGCTGGCCGTCCAGCTGGTAAGCGATCGTCGTCAGCAGGCGGTTTTTCGACTGAACCGGCTGTGCGCCTGTGTTCAGCAGCGCAAAGCAGCCCGTGCCATAGGTTGATTTCATCATACCGGGCCGAAAACAGGCCTGCCCGATGGTCGCGGCTTGCTGGTCGCCTGCTACGCCCAGAATAGGAATGTCGCCCCCGAACAAAGTGGTGGTTCCGAAATCCGAGGCGCAATCCTTCACTTCGGGCAAAAGGTTCATAGGTACATCCAGCAGATCGCAAATCTCGGCGCTCCATGCGCCCTTGTGAATGTCGAACAGCAAAGTACGCGCGGCGTTGGTGGCATCGGTTGCGTGAACACGGCCTTCGGTCAGCCGCCAGATCAGGAAGCTGTCGATCGTACCGAACAGCAATTCTCCGGCTTCTGCCCGCGCGCGGGCACCCGAAACGGTATCCAGCAGCCATTTGACCTTGGTGCCCGAGAAATAGGGATCCAGCAGCAGACCGGTCTGAGCGGTGACGTCATCCTCGCACCCGGCTTGCTTATAGCGGGCACAGATATCGGCGGTGCGGCGGTCCTGCCAGACGATGGCATTGTGGATGGCCTTACCGGTTTCTCTATCCCAGACAACCGTCGTTTCGCGCTGGTTGGTGATGCCTATACCGGCGATCTGATCCGCTGAAACACCGGTGGTTTCCATCACCTCACGGCACACATGCAAAACGCTGGACCAGATATCCTCGGGGTCGTGTTCAACCCAGCCTTCCTGCGGAAAGTGCTGAGGAAATTCCTGCTGGGCGGTGCCCACAGGCCGCATCTGCGTGTCAAACAGAATGGCGCGCGAGGATGTGGTGCCTTGATCGATTGCCAGAATATGGGTCATTTCCGCTCTCCCCCGGTATCGTTTTGCCGGACTTTAGCGCAAACAATGGCGCAGGGGCCAGTACAGAAATCAGGCCGGATTGACCGGAATATTGTCGATCAGGCGGACGCCGTCTGTCCAGGCCGTGACGAACAGGCGGGCTGGCTGGGTGGCGGTGGACAGGCTTTCCAGCGTCTCAGCACAGCGGAGGTCGATATACTCGACTTCGGTGAAACCGACATTCAGCAAAGTTTCCTTGGCATCCTGCGCCAGCAAGGCAAAGTCTGCTCCCTCGGCCAGATCGTCGGCCACCTGCCGCATAACGCTGTTCATTTGTTCTGCGATCCTCAACCCTTGGGGGGAAAGAAGAAGGTTGCGCGACGACATCGCCAGGCCCGACGGTTCTCGTACGGTCGGGCAGCCGATCACCTCGATTGGGATATTCAGATCGCGCGCCATCCGGCGGACAACCAGCAGCTGTTGATAGTCTTTTTCCCCGAAATAGGCTCGATCCGCTCGTGTTTGCAGGAACAGCTTGGCGACCACCGTGGCCACGCCTTCGAAATGTCCGGGGCGGAAAGAGCCTTCCATCACGTCGGTCAGACCGGCGACCGATACCGTCGTCGAAAACCCTTCCGGATAGACTTCCTGCGGGTCCGGCACATAGACCGCATCGACTCCGTACGGGGCAAGCTTTCGGGCGTCCTCATGTTCGGTGCGGGGGTAATTTGCCAGGTCTTCGGGGTTATTGAACTGCTTGGGGTTCACAAAGATCGTCACGATCACCCGGTCGCAGCCCTGTTTCGCGGCCTGTGCCAGTGACAAATGCCCCTCGTGCAAAGCGCCCATGGTCGGAACCACGCCGATGGTCTCACCGTTTCGATGCCAAGTGGTGGTTTTGGCACGCAGCTCGGCCAGAGAGCGCAAAATCGGTGCGGTCATGTCTTTTGCCCTTTGGCCGGAGCCTGATCGGCAAAGACGTGTTCGTCTGCCGGGAAGGTCCGCGCGCGGACTTCGGCGGCGTATTCCGCAATGGCCGTTTCTGCCAACGGACCCAGCTCGGCATAGCGTTTGACGAATTTGGGTTTGAAGGCGGTGAAAAAGCCCACCATGTCGTCCACGACCAAAATCTGCCCGTCACAGCCCGCAGATGCACCGATGCCGATGGTCGGGATCGCAATCTCTTCGGTGATCTGGTTCGCCAGACCTTGCGGTACTTTCTCCAGAACGACCGAGAACGCGCCAGCCTCGGTCACGGCGCGGGCGTCTGCCATGACGGCTTCGGCCTGCTCGTCACGGCCCTGCACCTTATAGCCGCCCAGCGTGTTGATCGATTGCGGCGTCAATCCGATATGAGCCATCACCGGGATGCCTCGTTTCACCAGAAAGCGGATGGTTTCAGCCATTTCGACCCCGCCTTCCAGTTTGACCGCGCCTGCACTTGTGTCCGCCATCAAGCGTGCGGCGTTACGAAAGGCTTGTGTCGGGCTTTCCTCATAGCTTCCGAAAGGCATGTCGATGACCATCATCGCCCTGTCCAGGCCGCGAGACACGGCTTGACCGTGCAGGATCATCATCTCCATCGTGACCCCCAGCGTGGAGTCCAGCCCGTGCAGCACCATACCAACGCTGTCACCGACCAGAACAAAGTCGCAATGCGCGTCCATCAGGCGCGCCATTGGCGTGGTATAGGCGGTCAATGAGACCAGCGGCTCGCCACCTTTTCGGGCGCGAATATCCTCGGCGTTCGGGGCTTTTTTGCGGGCGGTGGCGCTCATGGATCGCTCCTGCAGTATTATGTTGCAGTGCGGCATAGCAGATCGGACGGGGCCGAAGAAACCCCGGTTGCGCGAACATTCCCTTGATTGACCTCAGGTTTACAGGAAGACTGTCGGTAAAACGGCCCTGAAAACAAGGGCACAACCAGTTTCAGTAGGAAGAGTTCACATGACCAAATTCATGTTTCGGACATTTGCATCGACCCTGGCCGTAGGGGCCAGCCTGCTTGCCACGCAGGCTTTGGCCAAGTCGGACATCACTATCGCGATGCAGCTTGAACCCCCGCATATGGATCCGACAAGCGCCGCAGCGCAAGCCATCGATTCGGTGGTCTATACTAATGTTTTCGAAGGCTTGACCCGCTTCATGGGCGATGGTTCGGTTGTGCCCGGCCTTGCCGAAAGCTGGGAGATATCCGAGGACGGTACGGTCTACACCTTCAAACTGCACGACGGGGTGACTTTCCATGACGGCACGACCATGGATGCAGAGGATGTCAAATTCAGCCTTGATCGCGCGACCGCCGAAGACAGCGCGAATGCACAGAAGGCCCTGTTTGCCGGTATTGAAAACGTGGAAGCGACGGACCCGCTGACCGTCAAAGTCACCCTATCAGAGCCAAACGGAAATTTCCTGTTCAACCTGGCTTGGGGCGACGCAGTAATCGTCGCGCCCGAGAGCATTGAAAGCATCAAGACCAATCCAGTTGGCACTGGCGCCTATACCTTTGGCAACTGGGTGCAGGGTGACAGCATCACGCTGAACCGAAACCCCAATTATTGGGGCGAACAACCTGCATTAGAGACTGCAACCTTCAAGTTCATCTCGGACCCAACTGCCGCTTTTGCCGCCATGATGGCCGAGGATGTCGACGTATTTGACAACTTCCCCGCGCCAGAAAACCTGCCTCAGTTCGAGGCCGATCCGCGCTTTCAGGTTTTGGTCGGTTCGACCGAAGGCGAAACGATCCTGTCCACCAACAACAAGCAACCTCCGTTTGACAGTATTTTGGTTCGGCAGGCACTGGCACATGCCATCGACCGGCAGGCCATCATCGACGGCGCGATGTTCGGCTATGGTACCCCGATCGGAACCCATTTTGCGCCGCATCATCCGGCGTATGTCGATCTGACTGGCAATTCGGCTTACGACCCTGAAAAAGCAAAGGCGTTGCTGGCAGAGGCAGGATTCGAAAACGGGTTTGAGACCACGTTGCATCTGCCGCCGCCGTCTTATGCCCGCCGTGGGGGCGAAATCATAGCGGCGCAGTTGGCCGAGGTCGGCATCACTGCCGAGATCATCAATGTGGAATGGGCGCAATGGTTGGAAACGGTGTTCAAGGGCAAGGAGTTCGGCCTGACCATTGTCAGCCACACGGAGCCTATGGATATCGGCATTTATGCGCGCCCTGATTATTACTTCCAGTATGACAGCACGGACTTTCAGGCGCTGATGGACACGCTGAACACCACCACCGACCCCGAAGAACGCACCCGTTTGCTGGGTGAGGTACAGCGCCTTATTTCAAGCGACTATGTCAATGGGTACCTATTCCAGTTGGCCAAGCTGGGCGTTGCGAAAGTCGGAGTTCAGGGCCTTTGGGAGAACGCGCCCACCGCCGCAATCGATCTGACTCAGATCAGCTGGTCTGAGTAACAGTACAGCCCGCGCCGCGCTGGGCGGCCCGGGCCTTCCATTGTGTCAGGGTGTTCTCACTCATGTTCTTGCTCCGTGCCATTCCCATCCTGGTTTTAGGTGTTTTCCTGGTGTTCAGTTCTTCGGTCGCCGCCACGGCTCAGAATGTGTTGGGTGGGCGGCTGGATGCCCTGTCCGGAACGCCCGAGAACCCGTTGGATGTTGGGATCGGCATTCGCATCGATCAGATCACCGGTGTTGATCAAAAGGCTGAAAACTACGGCGCGGTTGTGGTCTTGCGGGTGGAATGGACCGATCCTGCGTTGGCGTTTGATCCTGAGGAACAGCGGAGGGATGTCCGGGTCTTCAACCCGCCCGACCTTGCCAATCATGCCGCAAGTATCGGTTCTGTTCTGCCGGCTTTTGTCATTCACAATCAGCAGTCCAACAAATGGATTCACGAATCCGCTGCATCCCTGCGGTACGACGGACGGGTGCTGTATGTCGAAAAATCGTCTCTTACACTCCAGGCGCCACATTTTGATTTCCGAAAATACCCGTTCGACACGCAGGAGTTTCATTTCGAGGTCGTTTCGGTCTTTCCGTCTGAATACGTCACTTACCATCCGTTGAACGAATTCTCTGGCCTCGGAGATCAGCTGGGCGAAGAAGAGTGGATTTTGAACAATGCCCGGTTGGAAACGTCCAGGGTCCTGGGGCTATCCGGCAAAGAAAGCGATCAGGTCGCGCTTGTTTTTGAAGGCAATCGACATCTGACATACTACGTCATTCGGGTTTTCCTTCCGATGCTTGTCTTGATCTCGGTCGGCTGGGCGCTGTTTTTTCTGGATGAATACCGCCGGAGGATCGAGATTGCAGGCGGCAACCTTCTGGTCTTTGTCGCGTTCAACTGGGCAATATCCGCTGATCTGCCCAAGCTGGGTTATCTGACTTTTCTGGATTTTGTCCTTCAGTGCATGTTTCTGATGACCGGGGCGCTGATCGTGTTCAACGTCGCACTGCGACGACTGAAAGTGTCCGGCAAGGAGCGAACGGCGCGAACCCTGGACAACTATGCGATCAAATGGATCTATCCGCTGGGGTATGCCGCGATCGTGGCCTATGCGGTTTCTGCTTTCCTTCTGGTGCCTTAGACGCTGGACCCGCGCGTGATGTGACCCTAACGTGGTGCCAATGCTCCGCTACGTCCTCAAACGACTGATTTCCTTGCTTGTCAGCCTGGCCGTCGCCTCGGTGGTCATCTTCGCGGTGATTGAGGTCGCCCCGGGTGATCCGGCGTCGTTCATGTTGGGTGTCAACGCGCAGGAGGACACGCTGGCCGCTTTGCGGGTCGAGCTGGGTTTGGATGGGTCCAAGATACAGCGATACTTCAATTGGGTGGGCGGCATGCTGGGGGGCGATTTCGGCACCTCATACACCTACCGCACGCCAGTGTCGCAGATGATCGCGGACCGGCTTTGGGTGTCGTTACCCTTGGCACTTTACGCTCTGACTCTGTCCACCTTGATTGCCTTTCCGGCCGGAATCTATGCGGCTGCGCGTCGGGGCAAACCGGGGGACCTTGCAGTGATGGGGGCGACGCAGCTTGGGATTGCTGTGCCCAATTTCTGGTTTGCGATGATGCTTGTGCTGATCTTCGCCATCAACCTGCGTTGGTTCAATGCAGGCGGGTTTGTGGGTTGGGGCGACGGAGTGTTAGCGGGCCTGCATTCGCTGACCTTGCCTGCTGTGGCTCTTGCCCTGCCACAGGCTGCGATTCTGGCGCGTGTCATGCGGTCGGCTTTGCTGGACATTCTGGGTGAGGACTTCATGCGCACGGCTCGGGCCAAGGGCCTGTCCCGCCGTCAGGCCCTTTGGCGGCATGGGGTGCGAAATGCGCTGATCCCGGTGCTGACCATCATAGGCTTGCAGTTTTCCTTCCTGCTGGCGGGATCGATCATCATTGAACAGGTTTTCTATCTGCCGGGTCTCGGGCGGCTGGTGTTTCAGGCCATTTCTGCCCGTGACCTCATCGTTGTTGAATCGGTCGTGATGCTGCTGGTCTTTGCCGTGATAACTGTCAATTTCCTTGTCGATCTTGCTTATGCGGCCGTGGACCCAAGACTGAGGAGCAGGACATGAGCCGGAACCTGATCCTTGGAGCTTTGCTGTCGTCGCTGGTGGTTCTGGCCGCGTTGGTCTCGTTCGTCTGGACCCCCTACGACCATGCCGTGCTGAACATTCCCGATAAATTGCAGCCACCAAACGGGCAGCATTGGTTTGGAACCGATCATTTCGGCCGCGACATGTTCTCGATGATCATGGTCGGTGCACGTACGTCGATTGCGGTGGCGCTGGTGGCCGTCGGCATCGGCATGGCACTTGGCGTTCCTCTTGGCCTGGCAGCGGCCGCGCGCAAAGGCTCATGGCTGGATGAGGTCATCATGCGTGGCAACGATCTGGTCTTCGCTTTCCCGTCGCTGGTGATCGCCATCCTGATCACGGCAGTCTATGGCGCCGGAGCGATCAACGCCATTGTTGCGATCGGCATTTTCAACATCCCCGTCTTTGCCCGGATCACCCGCGGGGCAGCTTTGTCACTTTGGGAGAGAGAGTTCATCCTCGCCGCCCGTGTGTCGGGCAAAGGAGTGGCGCGGATATCAGCGGAACATATTCTGCCTAATGTCGCCAATCTGCTGATTGTGCAAGGGACCATCCAGTTCAGCCTTGGTATTCTGGCCGAAGCGGGACTGTCATATGTCGGCCTGGGCGCGCAGCCTCCGACGCCCAGCTGGGGCCGGATGCTTGCAGATGCGCAGACGATGGTCAGTTTTGCCCCGCATTTGGCTCTGATTCCGGGGCTGGCGATCATCGTTACAGTGCTGGGTCTGAACTTGCTGGGCGATGGTCTGCGCGACTGGCTTGACCCTCGGATCAGGGTGGCGCGGGCATGAGTTTGTTGCAGATTGAAAACCTGTCGCTGATGATCCACGGGACACCGATCCTGAAACAGGTCAGCCTGTCCATTGCCCCTGGTCAGATCGCGGCCGTGACAGGTGAAAGCGGCTCGGGCAAATCGATGACCGCTTTGGCGGTGATGCGATTGCTGCCGCATGGGGCCAGCGTGGAAGGTGCGATCCGGCTGGACGGTCAGGATCTGCTGACACGGTCAGAATCCGATATGTGCACTTTGCGCGGTGCGGCCATGGGGATGGTGTTCCAGGAACCGATGACAGCGCTCAATCCGGTGAAAACCATCGGTGAACAGGTGATGGAAACGATCCTGATCCACAAGGCGATGCCCCAGCCTCAGGCCCGAACACGCGCCGAAGAGGTGCTGACCCGCGTCGGCCTGCCACCTGATCGGCTCCCCCTTTCACGCTACCCGCATGAGCTGTCCGGCGGGCAAAGGCAACGCGTGGTAATCGCTATGGCCATCGCTCTGCGCCCCAAGCTGTTGATCGCGGACGAGCCGACGACAGCGCTGGACGTCACGACACAGGCGCAGATCCTCGACCTGCTCAAGGGGCTGGTGCGCGAATATGACATGGGGCTGCTGATGATCACCCATGATCTGGCCGTTGTCTCTGATATGGCGGATCAGATAACCGTCATGCGCCACGGAGAAGTGGTTGAAAGCGGGGCCACACAGCACCTGCTGCGTCATATGCAACACCCCTATTCCCGAATGCTGTTCGAGGCGTCTGGCCATCAGGTCACTTTGCCGGAACCCGCGCAACCACAAACGTTGCTGGAGGTAAGCCAAGTTGTCCGGGACTACCGCCTGCCCCGAAAAGGCCTGTTGGACGCGCCGCGCCATCACCGGGCAGTGGATGGTGTCAGTTTCTCCCTCAACCGGGGGGAGCGGTTGGGTTTGGTAGGTGAATCCGGATGTGGAAAATCGACCCTAACGAGGGCAATATTGGGCCTGGAGGACGTTCAGTCCGGCCAGATCCAACTGGGTGGTCAGCCGGTTTTCACTGGGCACAAACCCAACCTTGCAGTCCGCCGGAAGATGCAGGTGGTGTTTCAGGATCCATATGGCAGCTTCAACCCCCGCCACCGTGTCGCGCGCCTGATCACCGAGCCTTTCCATTTGCTGGACGCCCCGCCAACCGGATCAGAACGACAGGATCGGATATCTGAAATTCTGACGGCCGTCGGCCTCGGCCCCGACGACGCGGGCAAGTACATCCATGAGTTTTCGGGCGGGCAACGACAACGGATCGCTATTGCACGCGCCCTGATCATTCGGCCCGAACTCATATTGTTCGACGAGGCGGTTTCGGCCCTCGATGTTTCGGTCCGTGCTCAGATCCTCGATCTGCTCGCCGAACTGTGTGAAGCCTATGACCTGACCTATCTGTTCATCAGCCATGACCTGAGCGTTGTCCGCACGATCACCGACCGTGTGATGGTGATGCAGTCCGGGCGGATCGTTGAACAGGGTCAGACAAAGCAGGTGTTCGAAGACCCGCAGCACCTGTACACGCAAAGCCTGATTGCCGCTGCGCCCCAGTTGCCCGAGATAAAGTCACTGACGGCGTAATATCTTTATTTAGAGCCTGATTGGAGGCCCAAAATGACTCAGAAAACTTGGTTTGATCCCACCTTGTGCCTGATCGGCGGGCGCTGGACCCAAGCGGATACGGGCGACAGCCTGCCTTTGATCAACCCTTCGGACGGGACCGAGATTTGCCGAATCGCCCGAGGGTCCGAGGCGGATGTCGACGCGGCGGTCAAAGCTGCCCGATCTGCGTTGAAGGGTGATTGGGGGCGAAAGACGGCCTTGGAGCGCGGCCGTATCCTGACCCGGTTGGGCCAACTGGTGCAGGAACGGGTGGACGATCTGGCGCGGCTTGAGGCGATGGATGTCGGCAAACCGCTGACGCAGGCCCGGGCAGACGCGGTCGCCCTGGCGCGCTATTGCGAGTTCTACGGCGGTGCAGCGGACAAGGTGATGGGCGAGACCATTCCCTATCTCGATGGTTACACCGTCTATACCCTGCGCGAACCGCATGGAGTGACGGGCCATATCGTGCCCTGGAACTATCCGATGCAGATTATCGGGCGTTCGGTCGGGGCGGCGTTGGCCATGGGCAATGCATGTGTTCTGAAACCTGCGGAAGAGGCCTGCCTGACCGCGTTGGCCTTTGCCCATCTTGCGCAACAGGCAGGGCTGCCAGCCGGAGCATTGAACGTCGTGCCCGGTCTGGGGGCCGAGGCGGGTGCGGCGCTGTCCGGACATTCGGGTGTAAACCACATCTCGTTCACCGGTTCTGTTGCCACAGGGGCCCTTGTGCAGCAGGCGGCGGGACGCAATGTGGTGCCCGTGACGCTGGAACTGGGCGGGAAATCCCCGCAATTGGTTTTTGACGATGCCGATCTGGATGCAGCGCTGCCGTTTCTGGTGAATGCGGGTGTCCAAAATGCGGGTCAGACCTGTTCCGCCTCATCTCGCATCCTGGTGCAGCGGGGCGTCTATGAGCAGGTCAGATCGCGCATGGCCAAGGCCTATGAAGAACTGACCGTCGGGCCGGCGATGCAGGATCTGCGCGTTGGGCCGTTGATCTCGGACCGGCAGAGACAGATTGTCAGGGGCTTTCTGAAAACAGCCACGGACCTGACTATCGCTGCGCAGGGGCAGATTGTCGATGACGCGCCAGAAACCGGAGCCTATGTCCGGCCCACTTTGTTCGCAGACGTGCCACCAGATCATCAATTGGCACAGGCCGAGATTTTCGGCCCGGTTCAGGTTCTGATCCCGTTTGACACCGAAGAACAGGCTCTGGCCATAGCGAATAGTACGGAATACGGCCTGGTCGCCAGCGTCTGGACGCGGGACGGTGCGCGACAGATGCGGTTGGCGAAAGCGCTGCACTCAGGTCAGGTTTTCATCAACAACTACGGTGCAGGCGGCGGCGTTGAACTGCCATTTGGCGGGGTGGGAAAATCCGGACACGGTCGCGAAAAAGGGTTTGAGGCTCTGTACGGGTTTTCACAGCTGAAGACAGTTGCCGCTTTTCACGGATAGCATTTACCCAGGCAGTTTAGATCAGCTTTGCTTCCAATGTATGATTGCCCCAAATCTGTGATGTCCGCGTGGCAGAATGCCCACTGAACCAACCTCCGACGACCTCGTCGGCAACCTTGGCACTGGCGGGGAACTTTTGTTTGCCGCCGTCCGCCAGGATCACCAAGTCAAACCAGACCCGAACTGAATACGGCGCATTGATCCGGCCTGAATTCAGGTTGTACTTGTGCCAGTGTACCGGGCAGCTTAGGAAAACGACCTTGTTGAATTGTGCCCCCATCTCGGCGGCTTTCATGACGACATTGCAGCCGTGGCTGTGGGCAACCACATCGCAGCCGTGATAAGCCTCAAGATCTATCCAGTTTTTCAGGTGTTTGGCAGCAATATGTCGGCCGCGGTCGGACCACCGGCCCTCCCATTCATAGTAGTTCTGCCCTGAAAAGATGTCGTTGCGATGCGGCTTGATGTAATTATGCAGATCTCCGACATGGGGATAGTACCATGTGGGGTCGGGATTGACTTCGAAGTGCGTGCCATGAACAAGAAGCAACCCCGGGACACCGGCTTTCTGTTGCGCGGGCGCCGGTGGAACCTTCGAACCCAGCGGGTCTGAAATCAGAGCGGACGACAGCACAGTAAGCAAATCTTGCGAGAGCGGCTCCAACTGCGCCCAACGTGCCGTAAACACACCAAGCCAAAGACGTGGCGGAAAAGATTCCGGCGAATACAGTTTGAGGCATGAACTCAGTGCGGCAAGAGCAACAATTGAATCAGGGGCTGCCAGACCAAGCTCCAAAGCAGCGTCAATATGTTCGAGGTTCGGCTGTTCTTCTGCTGCTCTGATCGCCTCGAACAAACGTTGGTAATACCCCTCAGGCTCTGGCGAAGTAAGCAGGTCAACGGGCCTTAGGTCGCCGGGGCCAACAAAGAAACGCATGTATTCGTGGGCGGATATTTGGCGGTCGTCAATTGGCCGGAATCCGAGCATGACAAGCTGTTTGGACAGAACGGCATCGTCAGTTTCTTCCAAATCGCGGTCCAACAGGAAAAGGTCGCTGTCATTGTTTTCGGCTTGCAGAAACTGCGCGCGGGACATCAGGTATGCGGCGTAGGAAAAAAGTGAAAGCTCGTCTCGGGATCCGCGGGTTTCGTAGAAGTTCTTTGGTTCAAATATCATTGTATCTCAACCTTAATGCTCGTTGGGAATGCTTTCCAAACTAGCATCAGGTGAGTTGCTGACAAATGTTGAACTCGCCGCCGTGGTTCAGACGATCACTTCGATCGCCTTTTGCTCTCCGACATCAAATACCCGCTTATAGCGCTCGATCTGGTCTTTCGGCCCCATCGCTTTTTCCGGGTTGTCCGATAGTTTCACCGTCGGGCGTCCATTGGCCGATACCGCTTTGCAGACCAATGAGAACGGCGCCAGCGCGTCATTGGGAACGAGCCCGCGAAAATCGTTGGTCAGCAAGGTTCCCCAACCGAAGGAAATATTGGCGCGGCCCGCAAACTGGGCATGCAATTCCTGAATTTTCTCTACATCCAGACCGTCAGAGAAAATGATCCGTTTCCGTGTCGGGTCTTCACCGCGCGCTTTCCACCAGTCGATGGCAACCTCGGCTGCCGCTGCCGGGTCTCCGCTGTCGATGCGAATACCGGTCCAACCCGCCAGCCAGTCAGGAGCATTGTCCAGAAACCCCTTGGTGCCATAGGTGTCGGGCAGGATGATGCGCAGGTTGCCGTCATGCTCGTCATGCCAGTCGCTGAGCACGTCATAAGGGGCTTGCGCCAACGCTTCATCCGTGTCGGCCAGCGCGGAATAGACCATGGGGAGTTCGTGCGCATTGGTGCCGATGGCCTCGACCTCGCGTCGCATGGCGATCAGGCAGTTCGAGGTTCCGGTAAAGGATTCGCCCAACCCTTCGATCATCGCCTGCACGCACCAATCCTGCCACAGGAAGGAATGCCTCCGTCTGGTGCCGAAATCCGCGATCCCAAGCCCGTTTATCGAGCTCAACTTTTCGATCTTCTCCCAAACTCGGGTCATCGCGCGGGCGTACAGCACCTGCAATTCGAACCGGCGCATATCGTTCAGCACAGCGCGCGAGCGTAATTCCATCAACACCGCCAGCGCGGGGATTTCCCACAACATGACCTCGTGCCATTTGCCTTCAAAGGTCAGTTCATATTGGTCACCTGTGCGTTCAAGGTGATAGGGCGGCAGGCGCATATTCTCGAACCACTCCATGAAGTCGGAGCGGAACATCTGCCGTTTCCCATAGAACATGTTGCCGCGCAGCCAGGTGCTTTCCCCCCGGCTGAGGCTGAGGGACCGGATGTGATCCAGCTGTTCCCGCAGTTCGCCTTCATCGATCAAACGCGCCAGAGGTACGTGATTCGACCGGTTGATCAGCGAGAATACAACGTCTGTTTGGGGCTTGTTTCGAAACACTGACTGGCACATCAGCAGTTTGTAGAAGTCAGTATCGATCAAAGACCGTACAATCGGGTCAATCTTCCATTTGTGATTGTAGACGCGGGTCGCGATGTCGACCATGGGGAACTCCTGCGATTTCCGTAGTTAGATCAATCGACTCCGGAAATGGCAAGAGTCGCTGATTTGGTGACAATGCCAGTTTGACGTCACAATACCGGCATATTGTGCATTGTTTTCACCGGTTAGTGAGAAGAGGGGATGGAAAGACGAAACTGAGTTTGTAAATGGGTATCGAGTACGATTTTGATATTGTTAACGTAGCGTTGGATGATTTAGACCCCGAAAAGCTGGGGGCTGACTCTGATACGGAACGCCGGGTGTGTGCAGTGTTCCGAGATATCAGAGCCGCGGACGCGTTGCGTGGAACATCACCGAAAATCCGCAAGATTTTCCTGGATGCCGGATTCAGTCTCGAGTCGCGCAACAGCGGCATTGTGCCTGGTGTGTTTCCAGCCGAAGATCAGGCGGATCGGGTGCGAATTCTGCGGTCGCTGTTTGAAAGCATCAGGGCGCGTGGAATTCAGGGTGAATATTGCGGCGATTTCAACCTTTGGGATTTCCTGCACTATGTGCGAACAGCGCAGCCCATGGCGGGGATCGTACGCAGCCGGCCGATGCGCGTTCCGTCACCACCGTCAAGCCAGACCAACCCGGAACGTCGCACTGTACCTGGACGCATTGGGTTTGCGCTGGGTCTGGCTGTTGTCCTGTTCGTAATGATCAAGCTTTTGGCCGCCGCAGGTGCGACACCTTAGGTCAATACGACTCCGGCGTTCCGCATCGCCTGCTCGGCTGCTGCCAGCGAACCGTCCATATCAATCGCGCGGCAGGCATCCATGCGAACTGTGACTCCGAAACCCAACCGGGCGGCGTCCACTGCGGAAAAGTGGACGCAGTAATCGGTGGCCAATCCCACAAGGGTCAAATGGTCGATGCCTCGGGTATCGAAATAGCCTTTCAGACCTGTCGGTGTCTGGTGGTCATTCTCGAAGAACGCGGAATAGCTGTCGATGGCACCGTGGAACCCTTTGCGAAGGATCAAATCGCCATCCGTGCGCAATTCGGGATGAAAACCCGCGCCCTGGGTGCCTTGTACGCAGTGATCGGGCCACAAAACCTGTGGGCCGTAGGGCAATTCGATCAATTCGAACGGGTTTTTGCCATCGTGGGAGCTTGCGAACGAAGAATGCCCTGCAGGATGCCAGTCCTGAGTCAGGATCACGGCGTCGAATTCGTCCATTATGGCGTTTATCGGTGCGACGATCTCGTCCCCCTCTGCCACAGCCAGTGCGCCACCGGGGCAAAAGTCGTTCTGGACATCGATCACGAGCAGGGCATGGGTCATGGCGGTCTCCTGTATTTACTCTATCGGTAGGCGGCGGCGCGCAGGGCGTCAATGCAATCCCTTGCGACTCTGGGTCTGCGAAGGTAGATCGCGCATATGTACACAATCGCTGCCCTCTATCACTTTACCCGTTTCGCGGATCCAGCCGCGTTGCGCGACCCCTTGCTGGACCTGTGCCGTAAGCGGTCCGTCACCGGTACGCTGCTGCTTGCACAGGAAGGGATCAACGGCACAATTGCTGGCCCGCGTGCCGGAATCGACGCCGTGCTGACACTTATCCAATCCTTGCCGGGCTGTGCTGATCTGGAGTGGAAGGAAGCGACCTCGGACCATCCGCCTTTCGGCAAGATGAAGGTGCGGTTGAAGAAAGAGATCGTGACCATGGGTCAGCCCGATGTCGACCCGCGCGCCCGTGTCGGTAACTATGTCGACCCGCAGGAGTGGAATGACCTGATCCGTTCTGAAGATGTCGTGCTGATCGACACGCGAAACGATTACGAAGTGGCAATCGGGACGTTTGAAGGCGCAATAGACCCTGAAACAGCCAGTTTCCGCGATTTTCCGGCATGGTGGGAACAGAACAAGGACCGCTTTCACAACAAGCGGGTCGCCATGTTCTGCACGGGCGGTATCCGTTGCGAGAAATCAACCAACTACCTGCTGGGTCAGGGGGTCGAGGATGTCTATCACCTCAAGGGCGGTATCCTGCGGTATCTTGAGGAAATGCCCGCTGAAGACAGTTCGTGGCAGGGGGAATGCTTTGTGTTCGACAATCGTGTTTCGGTTGGTCACGGGCTTGTTGAAGGGCCGCACAAGCTCTGTCACGGCTGCCGGCGTCCAATCCTTCCGGAGGATTTGAAGCGCCCGGAATACGAGCATGGCGTTTCATGCCATCAATGCATCGATGAGACCTCCGAGGCTGATAAAATGCGCTTTCGCGAGCGGCAAAAGCAGATTCTGCTGGCGCGCGAACGGGGTGAGGCGCATCTGCGGCAGGACTGAATTCGGGTTGCAGGCCTTTGCGTTAGATCGGATGATCTGCTCGCAGGCCAGATTGAAGGGGCGTTCATGCACCGCAAACCCACGACTTTGGATGAATGGAAATCAACCCTGATTGCAGCGTTGGGGCTGGTTCTGGCGAGCTTTCTTGCCTGGTATGGTCTTTCGCGCCTGAGCGAGGCGGCTGCGGGCGACACGATTGGCACAATCGCTTCGGTTGGCCTGTTGATCTGGCTGGTGTCGCAGTCTTGGTATTACATGACCCAGGTGAAGTCGCCCCACAGGCTTTTGTTTCTGATGGGGGTGTCGTTCATACAGGTTGTCCCCTTCCTGTTCGCCGCGGTTTACGGCGCCTTCGGATACAACGACCACTGTGTCATCGGCGCAGAGGGTCCGGGTGATATTCTGTATTTTTCCTACGTCACCTTCACAACCGTCGGATATGGCGACATGTCCCCGACCGGTCTGTGCCGGGGGCTCGCCGTGTCCGAAGCCGTGACAGGATATATCCTGCTGGGAATGTTTGTTGCCGCAGCTGTTTCGCTTTACGCCCGCAATCACAATCAGGAAAGACCCTAATAAGGGCTATTTGTTCTGATCGATCCAGCGAGACATCATTTTCTTGTCACGGAAACACTCGGACGGGATCGGGCGGCGTTTACTGCGTGAAATCCGCTCGGCAAATGCAACCTGCTTACCTGTCGGGTAGTTGTCGAATTTCGAAGAGCCACGCGGTTTGTGGGCCGAGATCCAATCAGACAAGAGCCGCCGGTCACGTTGTGCTTCAACCGGGATCTCAAGTGCCGATTGCTCGGCGATCGCGCGCGCATACCGCATTTGCCGGTCAGTCACCGGAAGCAGGTGGTAATCATTGTTCGGCCCGTTCAGGGCTGCGTGACGTGCTTGCTGGGTCATCGGTTTTTCCTCTGACTGAGTAGAACATAAATAGAACATCAACCAAAAATTTCAAGGTTTACGGGGTCTGGCAGGCGTAAAGTCGCCCTTTTGATGAATTTATTGACTGATCAATCAATAACCGATAGGCCGATTTTCAACGGACCATTTGTCCCGTCCAGACGGGTGCGAAACAAAAGGACACGGTATGAATTTTCAGCCCAGAGCCAGCCATTTCATTGACGGCGAATATGTCGAAGATGCAAACGGCGCTGCCCTTGAAGTAATTTACCCCGCAACAGGCGAAGTGATTGCGCGTCTGCATTCAGCGACGCCGGCGATCATAGATAAGGCTCTGAATAGCGCAAAAAATGCTCAGGCGGCTTGGGCGGCACTGTCCGGGACGGAACGTGGCCGAATTTTGCGCCGCGCGTCCGATATCATGCGCGAACGCAACTACGACCTGTCCGTTCTGGAAACCCATGACACAGGCAAACCGATTCAGGAAACCACAGTGGCCGACGCCACCTCGGGTGCAGATGCGCTGGAGTATTTTGGTGGATTGGCCGCCTCTCTGACAGGAGAGCATATTCCGCTGGGCGGGGGTGATTTCGTCTATACTATCCGCGAAGCGCTGGGCGTTTGCGTCGGGATCGGCGCCTGGAACTATCCCACGCAGATCGCCTGCTGGAAAGGTGCCCCGGCGCTTGCTTGTGGCAATACGATGGTATTCAAGCCTTCGGAAACTACGCCCCTTTCGGCATTGAAAGTGGCTGAAATTCTGGTCGAGGCTGGCGCACCCAAAGGCGTCTACAACGTGATCCAGGGTTACGGCGATGTCGGTGCTTCGCTGGTCACCGATCCGCGTGTGGCCAAAGTCTCTTTGACTGGTTCAGTTCCGACGGGCCGCAAGGTCTATGCTGCCGCAGCGGATGGCATGAAGCACGTGACCATGGAACTCGGCGGCAAATCCCCGATGATTGTCTTCGAAGATGCCGACATCGAAAACGCTGTTTCAGGTGCGATTCTGGGCAATTTCTATTCTGCGGGTCAGGTCTGTTCCAACGGCACTCGCGTCTTTGTACAAAAAGGTATCAAAGAGGCCTTCCTGAAGCGCCTGTCCGAACGTCTGGTCAACGCGAAAATCGGCGATCCAATGGACGAGGACGTCAGCTTTGGACCGATGGTCAGCAAGAACCAGATGAACATCGCCCTGAGCTATATCGAAAAGGGCAAAGCCGAAGGCGCAAGATTGATTTTTGGCGGCGAGCGGATCGACCGGGACGGCTATTATTTGCAGCCCACGGTTTTTGCTGACGTCACTGACAACATGACCATCGCGCGCGAGGAAATCTTTGGCCCTGTCATGTCGGTGCTGGATTTCGAGACCGAGGCAGAGGTGATGGCCCGCGCCAATGACACCGAGTTCGGTCTGGCCGCAGGTGTCTTCACGAACGATCTGACCCGGGCGCATCGAATCGTGGCCGGATTCGAAGCAGGTACTTGCTATATCAACACCTACAACCTTGCCCCGGTCGAGGCGCCGTTTGGCGGGTCGAAAATGTCCGGTGTCGGACGCGAGAACTCGAAACTGGCGATCAACCATTTCTCGGAAATGAAAACCGTCTATGTCTCGATGAATGATGTTGAGGCTCCGTACTGAATCAAGGACGGTTGTCCGCTGTTATTGACGTCTCTGCTGCAGGTGTCTGATGCCGGGAGCAGAGGAAACGCCCTGCCAGCCAGTGGCTGGGTATACTGCTCTGACAACACCGATGCCTGCCAGCGTGTTGAAAAAGTGGGTTTTGCAGAATTTGTGTTCAAAGACGCGGTCATCCTCAGCCGATTGGCCCGGCCCGGTGAGGATACTCGTCCGCGATTTTTCTGGCCACTGAACTCATTGAAGACGCGGAACCTTTGCCGCCGTATTTTGCTGATATGGCGTCTCGTTTTCACATATCTGCCGTAAATGCCACAGCACCGGTTGTTTCACGGGCGGTCAGCCGACGTGACCTTATTGATCGAGGAATGTGGCCTGAAATTCGGCGGCCTGTTCTTCGGCGTCATGTCTGGAACCTGGCATCTCTGAAAAAGGCTAGAGCCATATTTGCATCCCCGCCTGATCGGGCGTCCTGATTGGATCGGCCTTGAAGCAACGGCACAAGGCTTCCAGCGCTGCCAGAAGTTGAAACGCATCGCAGGGTATACCGGAGTCGGGAACTGCGTTCACTTTTCCGGGTGTAGCCGGAAAAGTCGCGAAATACGTCATTCTATCCCGACAGCGCTCAACATCTCTTCGATTCGCTGACGGGCGGACTGGCTGTCTTTCAACAGGTTTTCCGCGTCCGCCAGCGGTCTTTCCGCCGACCGTACCGGCAGGTCAGACAAGGCTTGGGTGGCTTGTTTCAATGCCGCGTATTTCCCGCCCGTAGGCTCCAGCCTCTCATCCGACACCCCGGCCAGCCAGAAATAGCGGTTTGCCGCTTCGTTTTGTTCGAGGCCTCGGAACATATCACCTGCGGCTGCAAAATCTTCTGTTGAAACCATCGCTTGCGCGCGCAAGGCAAGCGCCTCATCGGAATTGTCATCAGCCAGCTCCAACAGGGCTTGATGGGGGTGCCCCGACAGCAGAGCGGCCCGAGCCCGCAACCGAGCCCGATCCAAGCGCCGCGACTGATCTTCCGGTCTGTTCGCCAGCGCGAATGTCTGCTCAGCAAAGCCCAGATCAGCAAGGCGGCTGGCCAATGCAATTGCAGTTTCGGTTGTTAATACGGCAACCATGTCCGGCTGCATTACCTCCATCGTCTGGTGTAGAAAGGTTGCGTCGTCCGATCTTTCGGAAAGCAAATGCAGATGCCGATTGACGGCGCTGTCGCTATCGGGGCCGGGTGGCAGCGCTTTGATCACGTCGAAGGCGCGGTCGAATTCCTGGCTCAGGCTCAGAGCGATCGCATAGGTACGGTTCATAATCGGACCCAGTTCCGATCGCCTGAACTCGACCGCATAAGACGCCGCCAGATCAAGTTCCTGGGAAGAAACGGTTTTGCGTTCAGACCAACGTTTTCCCACCAAGCGCGCCAAAGCCAGCGGAGACTCAGCCGCGGCGTGGGTTGAGGTTATAACTTCGGTCAACAATTCTTCTTCACGTTCACTGTTACCTTCCGCTTTGGCAACGCTGGCTTTGGCCTGAGTGACACTGGGCGTTGTTTCCGGTTCTATCCGGTCAACGGAACGAATGACTCTGCGTGCAGCCTCCAGTTGTTGAGCGCTCACAAATATTTGTGACAGCCGCGGCCCTAGCAGGCGGCGAAGATGATCCGGCAGTCTTGCAAATGCGTGCTCGATAGCTTCAATATTTGCGTCAGGTGCCAGTTCCTTTTCGGACAACACAGCCCAAAGCGCAGCATCACTTTCACATCGTTGCAGGCCAATGAATGGACTCATCGGAAGCGTCGCCCGGTTATCAACAACCCGCGCAATTGCTGAAATTTGTTTGGTGCCGTCTGGCGGTGTCTCCACCAACTTCAAAACACTCAGCGCTTCGGCCCCGAAGCCGTACGAGGTGTAGAGCTTAGCCAGTTTCAGAGCCTTTTCGTCGTCAACTTTGTCAAACTCTTTGTACAGTCCTAAGCGGAGTGCCGACACTTGGCTTGGAAAAGGTGCTTCCCCTGACCAGGACGCAAAATTCAGCCCGCCATTTGAGATACAGGCAGGTCTTGGATCAATTGGTTGCAGCTCTTCGTTCAGAATGTTCTGCAAATCGTCCAAAACCGTGGTCAGACGCACGTTCGAATTCAATTGGGATGAGACAGCTGTTGTATCGGGTGAGATGGTATTGCGCGGCCCGACAGGTGCAAGCTCCAAGTCCAGTAACTTGCGATCGGTCCCTTGCAAAAGACGGATCGACAGCTGGTCCTTTATCCCTTGCTCAGTCATGGTGAGGAGTGGCAGATTCAACCCTGTGTCGATGTATGGCGGCGTGGCTTCGGCTGTTCTCCCGCTCAAGGGTGGCGGAATATCCTCAAGAAGCGGCGGCAAAAAATCCTCTGGCATGATGTCCAGTACGATCATCGAATTTCTGTACAGAAACGCCGACGCTACGCAGTTGCATCCGAATTCCATCTCCAATGCGCTGCCGGGGCTTTTCTGTGACAAGGAGGTCAGGCGGTTCGTGGTCAAACGCCCAAAAACCGAGTTAGTTTCGAATGTCACGTCGTCCAAAGCAATTGTTATGCTTGCGCCGTTCTTGCGTTGCGCCAGCACCCAACCAGTATCCGGTGGCACGTCGAAAACCAGACGTGTGTATCCGTCATGCTCTCCGGATCGCACCACCACTTCCTGTGCGGTCACGACATTTGCAGCCGTGACTAAAACCGCTATCAGAAATCCGATACGCTTCATGCTGCAGCCTGCTTGAGCTCTTTTAAAGCGTCCTCCAACTCCGAAAAGCCGGGGCGGTTGTGAGTTGGGGTATTTTGGCGTCCAACCTCGATGCACATGGCGGTATTATGATTATGAAGATTGGCAACCAGCACTTCCTTGATCAATTGATAGAAGTGGTTGTCTTCTTCAGCCACGGCTTTCAATTTGCCAGCGAAGGGGCCGACCAGACCATAGGCCAGAAAAACGCCCAGAAACGTACCCACCAGGGCACCCCCGATCAATTTCCCCAGCACTTCGGGTGGCTGATCGATTGATCCCATCGTCTTGATCACGCCCAAAACCGCAGCAACAATCCCCAGCGCGGGCAGGCCATCTGCTACTGTCTGAAGCGCATGGCTGGAGTGCATGGCATGATGAAAATTTGCCTCCATGCGCTTCTCCAGAACCTCTTCAACCTGGTGTGGGTCGTCATAGTTCATTGCCGCTGACCGCATCGTGTCACAAATCAGGTCGACGGCCTCTTTGTCGGATTGAATCTTGGGGTATGCAGAAAACAAGCTGGAGTTTTCAGGGTCTTCAACATGCTGCTCAACCTCCACGGGGTTGGCGCGGGCAATACGGATCAACGAAAACAGAAGACATAGAAGGTCGCGATAGTCTTCGGGTTTCCATTTCGGGCCTTTGAACACTTTGCCCATGTCTTTGATCGTATGTTTCACGCCACCCATGTCGTTGCTGATCAGAAAGGCTCCTACGGCCGCACCGCCGATCATCATCATTTCGAATGGAAGGGACTTCATGATGATGGTCATCTTGCCGCCTGCCGCAAGATAGCCCCCGAAGACCATTACGAAGATGACAACAATTCCAACAATTCCAATCATTTGAGATCTCCAGATGAGTTCGGTGCAAAACCGGGCAACACAGGCGATTATTCCTGCGGGGCCGAGGCGTTGCGACCGGCCATGACAACGCTGATCGTGTAGGCAGCTTCGGGACTTAGGCCCGCCAGTACGCCAGCCGCTGCGTCCGCCGGCATGCGGGACAAGAACCCTGCGGCAAAGGTCGGGTCCATGGTTTCAAACAATGCGGCTGCGTCCTTTGGTTTCATGTTCTGGTAAACATCCGTTAAGCGCGCCAGATCGTTCTCTGCCGCCCTGTCTGCAACCGCCAGTGTGTCGCGCAGGGAATCTTCCGCGTCCTTCAAGGCCGTCAGGCGCGTTTCAACGGCTTGGGTTGCGATTTCCAGTGCTTTTTCCTGATCGCGTAAATCATCCTCTCGCTGTTTGACGCGTTTCTCCCGGCTCAAAAGCTCTGCCAGCACAACCTGAACATCGCGTGTTTCGGACGCGGCAGGCTTGTTTTCCACGGCTTCGGGTGTCACCGGTTTGGCGAGCGCAGGTCCCGCCTCCAAGCCAAGGCGAATGGCTGCCGAGCCGATCATCAGCAATGAGATGACGGCAAGCACACCACCGCGCGGGCGTGTATTGTGTTTGGCGTTCCGCGCAAGGCTCATACCTGCGCCTCGCTCTGCTTGCGGTCATGCCGGAAGAACATCAGGCCCTCTGGCGCTTTGGGTGGCTCTTCACTCGCACCAGTTTCGACCGGTTCCGCTGTTTTCTCGTGCCCGGTGCCCATTTCCTCTTCAGGTTGAGGCTCGTCTTGGAGAGACTTTGCTTTTTCCGGGGCAGCAGTTTCTTCTTCGGGGATGATATCATGCAGAGATGCCATCATGAGTTCCAGGCGCTGTGCCACGGTTTCAGCCCTTTGCGTCAGCGCCTTAAGCTGATCACCCGATTGATCAGAGGCGTTTCGCGCGCTGTCCAGGGATTTCTTCAGCTCTTCTGCCTGGGTCGACAACACGGCCACTGCACCACCGACGCCTTTTTCAAGATCGGTGAACCGCTTGAGGCGGCGCGACAGCACAAAGCAATAAAGACCCGCGCCCAACGCACCGGCGACCAGCAAAATATCCGCAATCAGCTCCAATTCCGCCTCCTAATTCAGCACAATTTCCATCACCAGCACATCGCGAACGCGCCCTTCGCCGACGACTATTCCAATGCGTCGCAGCAGGTGACCTCGGATGCGCGTCAATGCCAGTGAATCCTCCAGGTCCTTCAGCTCAACGGCTCGCAGGTAACCGTTCAGGACATCCATGATTCGTGGCTGCATTTTTTTCACATCATCCATGTACGGCGCGTTAACTTCGAGCTGTGCGTGGAACTTCAAATGCCGCGACTTGCCGGAATTCACCGATACAACGACCGGCGGCAGATCAATAAACCCGACATCTGCCAGCGCTTTGGCAGGTTCGTCTTTCGCCCCGTCTTTGTTGGTCTCAACTGCGGCTTTGCCGCCCAGCGGAATCAATCCGGACGATGTCAGGAAATACCCGCCCGCAGCTCCGACGACCGCAAGGATCATCCCGATTAGCATTCCCTTTTTCCCTTTTTTCTCGGTGGGTTCCGCCAGTTTGTAGGTTGCGTCGGTCATGACGTCCTCATTCATCCGTTCTGTCTCTGTCATAACCGTGCAGGGACTAACCGATTGTTAAGAGCAATCGTCCAAACAGAGGATGCGTCGGGCAGAATGCCGGCGAGTCGGAGGTGAGCGTGCAGCAGATCGGAACTGTCTGGGCTAGTTTGGACAGGCGTAAACAAATCATTGTCGCTGGCGCGGTTGCGCTGGTGTTTCTGGGTATCCTCGGAATGTCGCGCCTTGTGACTGCTCCGTCCATGACGTTGCTTTATGCTGGTCTGGAAAACGGTGCCGCTGGGGATATAGTACGAGCGCTGGACCAGCGTGGCGTCACATATGAGATCCGGGGCGGATCGATCTACGTCTCCGGTGCGCAGCGCGACGAGTTGCGAATGACCCTGGCCAGCGAAGGCCTGCCCGCAAACGGCAACAAAGGGTACGAACTGCTTGATTCGTTAAGCGGGTTTGGCACCACGTCTCAGATGTTCGATGCTGCTTATTGGCGCGCGAAAGAGGGTGAACTGGCGCGGACTATTGTCGGCAGCCCGCATGTCAGTCAGGCGCGCGTCCATATTGCCAATGGGACAGCAAACCCGTTTCAGCGCAGTGTGGCACCAACGGCTTCGGTTTATCTCGTGCCATCCGGAAGCGAAATTACCGGTGATCAGGCCAAGGCTATCCGGTTCCTTGTTGCCTCGGCTGTCAGTGGGCTGACGCCAGAGAACGTAACGGTGATTGATTCACAAGGGGCTGTGATTGGCGGGCAAGATACCACAGCGACAACAGACACCGCCGATGACAAGTCGCGTCAGTTGCGAGAACGTGTTCTGCGTCTGGTCGAGGCGCGTGTCGGTACCGGCAATGCTGTGGTCGAGGTCAGTGTGGATACCGAGACCAAGACAGAATCCATTCGAGAGAGGCGCTTTGATCCCAAGGGCCGCGTGGCGATCAGCACGGATGTCGAAGAACGCTCGGACAGTGCTCGAAATCAGTCATCGGATGTTACTGTGGCGTCAAATCTGCCTGATGGTGACGCGGCAGGCGGAGATGAATCCAACTCGACGGCCACCCAGACTCGTGAGCGGGTGAACTATGAAGTCTCCGAGACAGAGCTGGAAGTACACAAGGCCCCCGGCGCGATCAAGCGTCTGACGGTTGCGGTTCTGGTCAATGGGACAAGATCGGTGGATGCGTCCGGATCCGAAGCATTTACGCCCTTGCCTCAGGAAGAGCTGACCGCTCTAGAAGAACTCGTGGCTTCAGCAGTCGGGCACGATGCGGCGCGCGGGGACGTTATCACACTGAAATCCATGGATTTTCCCTCGGTTGAGCCGCAGGGTACTCTGGTGACCTCGTCGTTCTGGCAGAACATCCATCTGGATGCCATGTCCTTGATACAGATGGCTGTGCTGGCTCTGGTTTCGCTGGTGTTGGCGCTGTTCGTGATCCGCCCGATCCTGACGAAGCCAACCTCGGCACCGGCGTTGCTGGCTGCTGCGGATGGGGCGAATTCGGGCGCATTGGCTCTGACTGGTGAAATCGCGCCGGAGGAACCGGCAGAGTTCTCTTCCTTGCCAGCAGAGCGCAGTGTCCCGGCCCTCGGCTCGAGCGCCACGGAGGATCCTGTTGATCGGCTGCGCGCCATGATCGGTGACAAGCAGGAAGAGACTGTCGAGATCCTGCGCAGTTGGCTTGAAGAAGGCGAGGAGCGGGTGTGATGTCGATTGCCCATCTGCTTGAGGATTTCACCACCCAGACTGGTACCGGGCCCGTTCTGCTTCTGGATGAGGACGCGCTGGAAGAACAACGGCTCTCTGCCTTTGAAGACGGGTATGGGGCCGGTTGGGAAGATGCCTCTCGGGCGCAGGAACAAAGTCGCGGCCAAATCTCGGCTGAATTGGCCAGGTCGCTTCAGGATATGTCTTTCACCTATCACGAAGCAATCACCCGCATGACCCTGTCTCTGGAGCCCATGTTCGCCAGTCTGGTTCAGACCGTACTGCCTGAGATGGCCGAGCGCGGCTTGGCTGCCCGCCTTGTGGAACAACTCTGTGAAATGGCGTGTTCCCGGGCAGAGCAGCCGATGCAGATTATGGTGCCGCCGGGATGCGCCGAAAAGGTTGCAGCGCTGTTGCCGCAAGACTTGCATCCCACTCCTCAGGTTATCGAACACTCTGAGCTGGAGCCGGGTCAGGCCCGCCTTGAGGTAGGCACAAGCAGGCGTGAGGCCGATTGCACCGCGTTGCTCGCCGCCATCGCACAGATCTTTGACGCTTATGTCTTTGAGGCAAGAAAGGCTTTGTCCAATGAATGACACCCAGATTCCGAAAACTGAAAAACCCAACCCGTTCGATTCGGTCCCGATTGAAGTGACCGTTTCAGTTGGTCGCACGCGCCCACTGATCCGGGACTTGTTGAACATGGGAGAGAATGCAGTGCTGATCTTGGACAAACGTATCGAAGACCCGGTCGATCTCTATGTTGGGGATCAGTTGGTCGCACGCGGGTTGCTGGAGGAAATGGAGGGCGATCAGGCGGGGCAGCTTGCAGTGCGCCTGACCGAGATTGCGGATTTGCAAAACGGAATTGGCTGATGCGCTATGTGACCTGGCTGGCTTTGGTGGTCATGTTGATGCCCTCACTGGCCGCAGCTCAGGATTTGACCTTGTCTTTGGGCGAAGGCGGATCGATTTCCGCCCGAACAATCCAGCTGATTTTTCTGATAACAGTGCTGAGCATCGCTCCGGGGTTGGCGATCATGATCACCTGCTTTCCATTCCTGATCACTGTTCTTTCAATCCTGCGGCAAGGGATCGGCCTGCAACAATCTCCACCCAATATGCTGTTGGTCAGCCTGGCGTTGTTCCTGACCTATTTCATTATGGACCCGGTGTTTTCCGAAGCATGGGCCACAGGGATACGCCCGATGATAGAAGAGACGATGGAGGTGGAGTCAGCATTGGAGCGCGCGTTAGAGCCGTTCCGCGCCTTCATGGCGGCGCGACTCGATGCGGACACGTTTTATGCCATGGCAGCTTTACGTCCCGGCGGCGAGGCTATGGAGTTGTCCGCACAGGCACCGTTGTCGGTTTTGATGCCATCTTTCATGCTGTCTGAAATCGCGCGGGCGTTTCAGATCGGGTTTCTGATTTTTCTGCCGTTTCTGATCATCGATCTTGTCGTGGCTGCTGTATTGATGTCGATGGGTATGATGATGGTGCCACCGGCCATTGTATCCTTGCCATTCAAGTTGGCTTTTTTTGTGATCGCCGACGGGTGGGCTTTGATTGCGGGTGCATTGGTGCGCAGTTATATGCCGTGATCTCGACATATAGCCGAGGCGCGCTGAAAAAACAGGCGGTCAGACGACTCTGCCCCACTTTCTTCAAAGGAGGTTTTCAACGCCCAAACGTAAAAGAAACGATTCAGCCGGTCTTTTTCAGGTCTTTGATCAACTGGTCCAGGTTGCCTTTGCGGGCATCCAGCATCGCGCCGATTTCGGTGCGTTCGGTCAGCAACAGGTTCACGCCTTCGATGAACATGTTGTAGAATTTTTCACGCCCCGACTTGTCCGAAACAAGGAAAGTTACGTCAAACGGGGCCGAGCCGCGCAGTTTGACTGTTGTGCGCACTTCATATCCGGCCTTGATCTTGCGGGCATTGCGCACGTTGACCTCACCGCCGATGAACTCACGGAAGCGGCGGCCATATTTGCGCGAGATATAGCTCTGAAACGCCTTGGTAAATTGCTTCAGTTGGGATGGGGTGGCTGTGCGAGCATCCGCGCCGAGGGCATAGCGTGCCATGATCGGGACGTCCGCATATTGCACGAATATCTTCTCAAAATCACGCAACATCGCTTTTTCCGACTTACCCGATTCGATAACCCGGTTGATGTCGTTGACCACGCTGCTGACCAGTGCCTTGGCCGTTGCCTCGGTCTGGGCAAACGCGGACTTGGGCAGAACGGCCAAGGCCAGACCGGCTGCGACAAAGTGACGGCGGTTCAACTCGTTATTCAGCATAAGGGTCCTCGTAGGGGTCTAAATAGGGGTCCCTGACCGGGTCTGTCCCGGTTTCGGCATAGGGGTCAGAGTACAAATCCAGATATGCGTCTTCGTCATCTCTTGTCAGTTCGAAGCGGCGGTTTTGCAGATAGATCAGGCGGGCCTGTGCATAACTGTCTGCGCTTTCATAAAGAATTGAGTCCACGGTATCCGAGAACCGACCACGATCGCCCATCCGGCGAACGACTTCGGCATAGACGCCCAGGTTGTCGGCGGGTCGGACCGGGGTAAAGTTGATCGGATTCGAGAACAGGTTGATCACGACCCCGATGGCATCCCTTTGGGTCGACGGGCCATAGAAAGGCAATTCAACATAAGCCCCTTCGCCGACACCCCAGACGTGCAGGGTCTCACCGAAATCAGTATCAACGGGCGGCAGGTTCAGCTCATCTGCGGGCGCGGACAGGCCAAAGCCGCCCACGGTCATGTTGATCACAAAGCGCAGCAGCGCATTGCCCATCTGTTTCGGGTTGCCCTGAAGCAGGTAGTCGACCGCCTGTCCGGGCAGCGAGATGTTTTCGGCGAATGTGCTGAAACTGGTAACCATAGGATCGGGAACGATCTTGACGTACCCTTTGGAAGCAGGTCGAAACAGAAACCGGTCAACGCCCAGATTGAACTTATGAATACCCCGGTTCGCGTTTTCATAGGGGTCAAACACGTCATTGCGTGAGGCGTCTTCGGGAGGCGTGGTTGCACAGGCGGACAGAATGGCCATGAGCGACAGTACAACCAGGTGTTTCAGGCGAAATCTGCTCGACACGATCTTTGCTTCTCCCAAATGCCCGGCATCCGTTCTGTCGGGCCAACAATCACAATTCACCAATACTTACACGCCGGTAAGGCACAAGTTCTTGTCACATAGTCGTTTCAGATCTCAAATGAAACACCTAGCGTGTAACCTGTCCGTCAGGTCCGGGTAAAGCAATTGAGTATCTACAAGTCATAATAAGTAAAGATATGCTCAGATCGCGTGCAAGCCGGAAATTGCCGTATTCCGTCTTTCCACGGCTGTGCTTCCCGGTTAGCGTCCGGCAGAGTCAATCAAGGAAGGACCCTCTCAATGAGCATCGCTGCAAAACTGGAAAGCCTCGGTGTCACACTGGGCGACGCACCGGCGCCGGCGGCAAATTATGTGCCTTTCGTACGTGTGGGCAATATCGTGTATGTGTCCGGCCAGATATCGAAAACGGATGAGCTGATCACTGGCAAGCTGGGCGACGACATGGATGTCGAAGCCGGAGCCGCTGCGGCGCGTGTCTGCGCGATCAATCTGCTGGCACAGGTCAAGGCGGCCTGTGGCGGAGATATCGACAAACTGGTGCGTGTCATCAAACTGACCGGTTTCGTGAACTCGACCGGAGATTTCACCGCACAGCCGCAAGTGATCAACGGCGCATCCGACTTCCTGGTCGAAGCGCTGGGCGACGCCGGTCGCCACTCGCGTTCCGCCGTTAGCGCTGCGTCACTGCCTTTGGGCGTGGCAGTTGAGATCGAAGGTATATTCGAGATCGAATGATACCGCCCCTGCCAGCTGCGTTTCTGCAGGCCCCAATTGCCCATCGGGCGTTGCACGACGTCTCGAAAAACCGTCCGGAAAACAGCCGGGCGGCCATTCGTGCTGCCATTGATGCCGGTTACGGGATTGAGATTGATCTTCAACTTACAGCTGATGATCGTGCCGTGGTATTTCATGACTATGATATGGCGCGTCTGACCGGTCAGTCCGGTCCGGTCCGGCAGGTGTCGGCGGTTGCGGCGTCCAATACCACTCTGTTGTATGGCGAGGACGGCATTCCAACGCTGGATGATGTGCTGGAAATCGTGGCAGGCCAGGTGCCGCTGCTGATCGAGTTGAAGGATCAGGACGGCGCCATGGGTATGAATATCGGTGCCCTCGAGCACGACACCGTGCGCGCATTGCAGGGGTACGAAGGTCCGGTGGCGCTGATGTCCTTCAATCCCAACTCGGTTGCGGAACTGGCGCGGCTGGCCCCGCATCTGCCGCGCGGCATCACAACTTGCGCCTATGAGCCCAGTGTCGAACTGTTGTCGCAAGACGTGTGTGATCACTTGCGCGATATTCCGGATTTCGATCGTGTCGGGGCCGGTTTCATCAGCCATGAGGCCGCTGACCTGTCCCGCGCACGTGTGGTTGAACTGAAGGCAAAGGGCGTGCCGATCCTGTGCTGGACTGTTCGGACGCCTGAACAAGAGGCAGAGGCCCGCATGGTTGCCGACAATGTGACCTTCGAAGGGTATCTGGCTGCGCATTCAGCTTGAACCTTGGCGCCTCGGTCACAGATAAAGGGCTGGCGCGGAGGGTACATGGATCAGGCTCAAATCGAAGTTCAGGTACTTGGGTCACTGTCGCAGATTTCGGCGACCGAGTGGGATGCCTGCGCCTGCCCTGAGGCTGCCGATGGTGGACGGCCCCTTGATCCCTTCACCACGCATCGCTTTTTGCTGGCGCTTGAGGAAAGCGGCTCGGTCGGGCGTGGCACGGGTTGGCAGCCGCAATACCTGACGGCCTTTCTTGACGGGATCCTGATCGCAGCGGCCCCGATGTATGCCAAATCGCACAGCCAGGGCGAGTACATCTTTGACCACAGCTGGGCCCATGCCTATGAAAGCGCAGGCGGGCGGTATTATCCCAAACTGCAAATTGCGGTGCCGTTCACACCCGCAACGGGGCGTCGGTTTCTGGTGCGCCCGGGCTACGAGCGAATCGGAATGTCGGCTTTGGTGCAGGGTGCCGTTCAACTGGCGGCTGATAACCAGGTGTCATCGGTTCACGCGACCTTCTGCACAGAAGAGGAAGCATTGGCGGGGGAGCAGATGGGTCTTATGCTGCGCAGCTCGCAACAGTTTCACTGGCTGAATGATGGCTATGCTGATTTCGATGAATTCCTCTCCGCCATGTCGTCACGCAAGCGCAAGAATATCCGCAAGGAACGGGCGCAGGCCCATGGCTTTGGCGGTGAAATCCATACATTGACAGGCGATGACCTGCGTCCGGAACACTGGGATGCTTTTTGGCGGTTCTATCAGGATACCGGGGCCCGAAAATGGGGATCACCCTATCTGACGCGCCAGTTTTTTGACATCGCACAAGAGACGATGGCGAATGATATGGCGTTGGTTTTGGCTGAACGGGATGGGCATGCCATTGCGGGTGCGCTGAACTTCATAGGCCGCGAAACGCTTTTTGGGCGGTACTGGGGCTGCATTGAACATCATGCCTGCCTGCATTTCGAGCTGTGCTACTATAGGGCGATAGATTTTGCCATTGCCCACGGTCTGGCCCGGGTGGAAGCGGGCGCTCAGGGTGAACACAAGCTGGCACGCGGCTATTTACCGACGCGCACGCATAGCTTGCACTGGGTCGGTGATCCGGGTTTTGCCGATGCGATCAAAAAATATCTGGACGCCGAAGGCCGCGCAGTGGGAGAAGAGATCGAGATTCTGACGGATTACGGCCCGTTCAGGAAATCGAACCCGGAGGAACAGCAATGACTGAACTTTTGTCCGCCGAGACCCGTGGCCCGCTGCTGGACCCGCTGTTCAAAAACGGCTGGACCATGGTCGAAGGCCGCGACGCGATCACCAAGACCTTCATTTTCGACAACTTTGTGCACGCATTTGGCTGGATGACGCAAGTGGCGATCTGGGCCGAGAAATGGAACCACCACCCAGAATGGTCCAACGTCTACCGCACAGTCGAGGTGGTCCTGTCCACCCATGACGTAGGTGGCCTGTCGTCACTGGACGCCAAGCTGGCTCGAAAGATGGACAGTCTGTGCTAACGGTCGTTGCCTGAACCTTGGCCACCGGCCAGGGACGCGGCTGTGCCCATCTGCTTGAATTCCGCAGGCGTCACGGTGCCTTCGCTGACATCAATGGATCTTGGGATGCCCGTGGTCTTGTTCCCGATCTGGCGCACACTGCGCGCTGATGGGTTGATATCCAGACACCGGTTTTCGTAGCAGGTCAGGCCAGACAGATTGATCTGAATGCGGGCCTGCCCGTCCGGCCCCGTCACGACCGGAGCCTGCGGCGCATCGCAGGCCGCGACCAGCGCCAAAGCGCCCATTCCAATCCATATTTTCATACCAAGCTCCTTGAAAACGGGCTTAGTCCAGTTGACCATTGCCGTTCTGATCTGCCGCGCCGAAATCTTCATTCATCTGTGCATCATATTCCGATCTTGAGATAAAGCTGTCCTTGTTGCGGTCAACATTCTGGAACTGCTTTATGTCCAGAAACGGTTTGGCCTCGGCCTGACCCAATGTGCCGTTCTTGTCTTCGTCCATGGCCTGAAACGCATAGTCCGAAAAAGCGTCGAATTCGTCTTTGGACAGGAACCCGTCATTGTTTGCGTCGATGGCGTTCAATTCTTTTTCATGCAGTTCAGCCACGGTTTCGGCATTGGTCGCCGAGGCCAAAAATGCAGCCGTGAATACAAAAATCGCCTGTTTCATTTCCAATCTCCTCAGCATGCAAATCTTTGGCCTTCAAAGCCACCGGCGGCGGCGCCGGCTGCTGTCAGGATCGTCTTGCCCGATCCGCCGCCGAACTGGTTGCCGATTGCACCGCCGATCAAGGCACCGCCCAATGTGCCGCCAAGGCAGGCAATCTCGTGCTGTCGTGCAGCTTGCTGTTGCGGGGTTGGGGCCGGTCCGCAGGCTGCCAGTAGGGCCGCGCCGGTCAGGAAGGATAAAAACAACTTAAGTTTCATAAAAAAGCTCCCCAAATTATGCGTCGAGTATTCGCGCATTGGGGCGCTGCTTCAAGTTAAATTGGGTTCACGCGGCCCCGGGCAAACCGGGGCCGGCCAAATTCAGATCACCTCCAGCAGGCCTTCACCCGCTGAGATCTCGCAGGCACCGGGGTTTTCTTCCAGATTCAGGGCCGTGACCTTACCGTCCTCGACCAGCATCGCATACCGTTTGGAGCGTGCGAACAAACCCACAGGCGGGGCGTCGAAATCCATGCCGATGGCCTTGGTGAATTCTGAAGCCGCGTCTGAGACCATGGTCAATCCCGCCGCGGTCGCGCCGGTGGATTCACCCCAGGCCTGCATGACGAACGGGTCGTTGACCGACAGGCACATGATCTCTTCAACGCCTTTGTCGTCGAACTGTTTTTTTGTACGGATGAAGCTTGGCACATGTGCGGTGGTGCACGTACCGGTATAGGCGCCGGGCACAGCGAAAATGACAACCTTGCGTCCTTTGGTCTTGTCTGAAATCCGAACCTCTTCCGGCCCGTTTGCCCCCATCTGGATCAGTGTGGCCTCGGGTAGGGTGTCTCCTGTTGAAATCATTTTTTAGCTCCTGTCGTTTGGATTTGCAGAATTGGGCTTAAGCGCAATATAGGTGGTCCAATCAGAGAGACCACGGGAAAACTGCAGGGTGGGCAAAGCATGAGCCATATTGTCGTGACTGGCGCAGGGCAAGCGGGCGCGTCTTTGGTGGCGCGGCTGCGCAAGGACGGGTTCGGCGGAGAGATTACTCTGATCGGGGCCGAGCCGCATCTGCCATATCAGCGCCCGCCATTATCCAAGGCCTATCTTCTTGGAGAGATGGAGCTGGAGCGCCTGTTCCTGCGCCCCGAAAGCTTCTACGTCGAAAACAACATCACTTTGCGTCTTGGCCAGCGCGTGACCGGCATCGATCCCAAGGCCAAAACGGTTACTCTTGGGGATGAGGTCATCCCGTATGACGAACTGGCGCTGACCACCGGGTCAGATCCGCGCCGCCTGCCTGCTGCCATCGGAGGCGATCTGGACGGTGTCCACGTGGTGCGCGACCTGGCCCATATTGACGAGATGGAACCCAAAGTGACCGAAGGCGCCCGCGCGCTGATCGTGGGTGGTGGTTACATCGGGCTCGAGGCCGCCGCTGTCTGCGCCAAGCGGGGCGTCAAGGTCACTCTGGTCGAGATGGCCGACCGCATCCTGCAACGGGTTGCAGCACCCGAAACCAGCGACTATTTCCGCGCGCTGCACAGCAAATATGGTGCCGACATTCGCGAAGGCGTCGGGCTCGATCGGCTGATCGGCAAAAACGGCAAGGTTGTGGAGGCCGTGTTGACCGACGGCACAAAGCTGGAGGTGGATTTTGTTGTGGTCGGTGTGGGTATCGTGCCCTCTACTCAACTGGCCGAGATGGCAGGGCTGGAGCTGGACAACGGCATCAAAACCGATGCCCATGGCCGGACCTCTGTTCCGTCGATCTGGGCGGCGGGCGATTGCGCCTCTTTCCCCCATGGCGAAAGTCGTATCCGTCTGGAAAGCGTCCCGAACGCCATCGACCAGGCTGAAATCGTGGCGCAAAACATGCTGGGTGCGGCCAAGGTTTACGTGGCGACCCCATGGTTCTGGTCGGACCAGTACGACGTCAAGCTTCAGATCGCGGGCCTGAACACCGGATATGACCGTGTGGTGACCCGCAGGGGCGAGGGTCAGACCATGTCCTTCTGGTATTACAAAGGCGACAGGCTGATTGCTGTGGATGCGATGAATGATCCGCGAGCATACATGGTCGGCAAGAGATTGATCGAAATGGGCAAGACAGCTGATCCCGAAGTTGTGGCAGACCCGAACGCGGACCTGAAACCGCTGCTTAAGGCGTGAGGATCATTGCCGGAGAATTCCGGGGCCGCGCCCTCGCCTCGGTCGGCAAGGGTGATGCGGGCGCGCATCTGCGCCCCACCACCGACCGCGTGCGTGAAAGCCTGTTCAATGTGCTCAGCCACCAGATCGAATTTGACGGTTTGCGGGTGCTGGATCTGTTCGCGGGAACCGGGGCACTGGGGCTGGAGGCACTGTCGCGGGGCGCGTCGCATGTCACCTTCGTTGATGACGGGCGGGTGGCTCACGGGTTGATCCGCAAGAACATCGATCTGACCCGCAGCGCCGATCGTACCGACTTGATCCGCCGCGATGCAACCCGGTTGGGCGACAATACCGGCGCGCCTTATGATCTGGTTTTTCTGGACCCGCCTTACGGGAAATCCATGGGGCAGAAGGCCGTCGCCGCCTTGGCCAATGGCTGGATCGCGGATGATGCATTGTTGGTTTGGGAAGAAAACGCCCGGATGCAGGCGCCGGCCGGATTCACATTGCATGATAGCCGCAGGTATGGCGACACGCATATTTCTTTGATGTGGAGAGGTGTTCCAGATTGAATCGCTCTGCGCGGTTTGGTGGGTAACATGGGTGGGCAATGACGGGAAAGCCTGGATAGGCCGACCGCGAGGCGAAATAGGGGTTCCATATGCACGATCTTGTCATTTTCGACTGCGACGGCGTTTTGGTGGACAGCGAGGTGATCTCGAACCAGGTGCTGGTGGACAATCTGGCGGATTATGGCCTGCATCTGGCGCTGCATGAATGTATGTCGCTGTTTGTGGGTGGAACGATGGTCGGCGTGCGCGACAAGGCCCGCGCGATGGGTGCCCTTCTGCCCGAAGACTGGATAGATCAGATCTATGCCGAAACCTACGACCGCCTGCGTGCAGGTGTGCCATTGGTGCCCGGTATCGCAGACCTGCTTGAGGGGCTGGATCAAAAGGGTATCCCCTTTTGCGTCGCGTCGAATGGCAGCCCGGACAAGATGAAGATCACACTGGGTCAGAACGGGCTTTGGGACCGGTTCAAAGACGTGATGTTCTCGGCCCATGTGCTGGGCACCGGAAAGCCGGACCCAAAGATGTTCCAACTGGCCGCCGAGCACTTTGGTGCAAGGGCTCCGGTGGTGATCGAAGACAGTCATAGTGGTGTCACGGCTGCAATCCGAGCCGACATGCGTTGCCTCGCTTATGCGCCTCATGGAGGCGGTGAAAAGCTGGCGGATCTGGGTGCCGAAGTGATCACGGACATGTCGCAGGCGCATGGGTTGTTGGGACTTTGACCCGCGGTTGTGCTAAAGTGCGGGTATGGATCGCACCCTGACACCTTTCGCCTGGATCTTTTCCAGCGATGCAGAAGCTTCCACCAGCCCAGAGCGCAAACCCATGCGTGCGCCGGTCTTCATCCACGACGCGGTCACGCCGTGGGGGGACGAAACGATGCTGTTGAAACTTTTCCGCGAACAGGCCGCGGATCAAGAGGAATAGGTCGGGTGGTATTTGCCGCCGGGAGACAGGGTAAAGATCTCGACCCCATCTGAGGTGACGCCCACCGAATGTTCGAACTGTGCCGACAGTGATTTGTCGCGGGTCACGGCAGTCCAGTCATCGGCCAGCGTCTTGGTTTCGGGACGACCCAGATTGACCATGGGTTCGATGGTAAAGAACATACCCTCTTCCAGAACGGCACCGGTGCCCGGGCGACCATAGTGCAACACGTTCGGTGGTGCGTGAAAAACGCGACCCAGACCATGACCACAGAAATCGCGTACAACGCTCATCCGATGAGCTTCGACATAGGACTGAATTGCGTGGCCGATGTCACCAAATGTATTGCCCGGCTTGACCATCTCGATGCCCTTGAACAGCGCGTCATGAGTCACCTGAATCAGCCGTTCCGCCTTGCGCGGCAGCTTGCCCGCGACATACATGCGCGAGGTGTCGCCGAACCAGCCATCGACGATGACTGTCACGTCGATATTCAGAATGTCGCCATCCTTCAGCTTTTTGTCGCCCGGAATGCCATGGCAGACAACGTGGTTCACGCTGATGCAACTGGCGTGCTGATAGCCTTTATAGCCTATGGTGGCCGAGGTCGCGCCGGCGTCTTCGACCATCTGCGTGATCAGCCCGTCAATGGCGCCCGTGGTCTGCCCCGGGAACACATGTTCGGCAATATCATCCAGAATCCGCGCCGCCAAAGCCCCCGCCGCGTGCATCCCGGCGAAGTCGCTTTGTTCATAGATGCGGATGCCGTCTTTGGTCAGGCGGCCACGATGTTCTTTCATCGACGCTAAGCTCCAAATGTTTCGCGCAGCATTCCTTTTACGCTGCTTGTGCAGAAAGTTCCAGAGGGTGTGCAGTGGTGGGTGTTTTTCAGTTAATTGGGTTTAATACAGAGACTGATAAGGGCACTTGTCGATCAAGGCAGACGAAAGTGAGTTGGGAATACGCCGACACTGCTTCCGGGGCCAACAAGAATAATCTGCCTTCCGGTTTGCAGACGTCTGCGAATACTGTTCGGGACATCACAAACGACGTTAATGGCACGCGCCGTGTCTTTCAGAGCGATCGGCCTAGGGCACTTCCGAGAATCTCCCATATTGGGATCACTAACAACAAATGTTATTTCTACCGTGTGAAAAGAGGGAAGAGAAACAACCATCGGGATCGTCGCTGCCACTACAAGAAACCCCGCAAACGCGCCTACCAAAGGCATGAAAAATATAGACAATGTTGTTTTTATTGGCTCTGAGAGTTGGATGCCTTCCGATAAGCTAAGATGAACCGCCCAAAGCGCCAATGCCGCAGAAAGCGCGCCGACGACACATGCTGGCCAAAAGGTCCAAGAAACCCAAGTTGGAGAGGGGACAAACCCTACACCAAAAAATCTTGCCAATACAGGTATGCCACCCAAACTCATTAGAGTCAGTGAGATTGTTCGAATACGCTTTTCTAAGCGGGTGTTCTCGGTCTTCGGTAGGGCCGTCATTAAGTTGTCCTTTGAGAAACCTAGGCAAATTCGATAGAAATGATCGGGTTCATCTGAGTTTTCTCTCAACAATTGATTGACGAGTTTACCAAAATACCCCTTGGCGAAATACGCGTTCCGTAAACCAACCGTTCAACACCTTTCGCCCGTGCGCCCTCAAAGGCCGCAGCGTAAGCCGGGTCGATATCTGCGGCCAGCGCAAACCGGTCGCAATCCGTACGTTGCACCAGATACAGCATGATCGCCCGGTGCCCTTGCGCGGCCATCGCGGCCAGTTCAACCAGATGTTTGGTGCCGCGCGCGGTGACGCTGTCGGGGAACTCGGCCAGACCGGGTTGGCGGGACAGGGTCACGCTTTTGACTTCGACATAGGCATCTGGCAGGTCCGGCCCGGTCAGCAGAAAATCGATGCGGCTGTTTTCGCCGTATTTTACCTCGGGCCGGACGATGTCATAGGCGGCCAGTTCGGGGATTTCGCCTCTTTCCAAAGCAACACGCAACGCCCGGTTCGGAACCGAGGTATCGACCCCGGTAAAATGCCCGTTCTCATGATCGACCAGCCGCCATCCGAATTTCAGCTTTTTCTTCGGTTCGTCGTTTGGCTCCAGCCAAATCTTTTCGCCGGGCTCGGCCAGCCCCATCATCGACCCCGGATTGGCGCAATGGGCCGTAACCTCTCGCCCATCTTCAAGCGTGCAATCGGCCAGAAAGCGTTTGTAGCGGCGGATCAGGCGGGCGGGAACAAGAGGGGTTTCAAATCGCATGGTTCAGGGCCTATACCTGCCCCCAAGGACGATCAAGAGGGGAGAGCGCCATGGCCAATCCAACCGCAGCAATGCTGGTGATCGGGGATGAAATCCTGTCGGGTCGCACCCGCGATGCGAATATGCATTTTCTGGCGCAGGAGCTGACAAAACACGGCATCGACCTGAAAGAGGTCCGCATTGTCAGCGATGACGCCTCCGCCATCGAAGCGGCCGTCAAAGTGCTGTCCGACGCCTATGACAATGTCTTCACCAGCGGCGGCATCGGCCCGACCCATGACGATATCACGGCCGATTGTATTGCCCGCGCTTTCGATACACCAATTGATGTGCGGGATGACGCGCGCGCGCTCTTGCAGGCCCATTACGACAAATCCGGGCTGGAACTGAATGCCGCCCGCTTGCGCATGGCGCGTATTCCAGACGGTGCGACGCTTATCGAAAATCCGGTTTCAACAGCCCCCGGATTCACGCTTGCGAACGTGCATGTCATGGCAGGTGTGCCTTCTGTTTTTCAAGCGATGGTAGCGAGCGTTTTGCCAACATTGACCGGAGGCAGACCTTTGTTGTCGCAAACTCTGCGTGTAGATCGCGGAGAAGGTGATATCGCCGCAACCCTGTCGGCCTTGGCCGAAGATTTCAGCGACCTGTCCATCGGTTGCTACCCGTTTCAGATCAACGGTGCCTTCGGGGCCAACGTGGTCGTGCGCGGCACCGACGGAGGCCGGATCGACGCGGCCACCACCCGCCTGGCGAAAGAGCTTGAGCTTTGAGCGATAACTGGGCGGAAATAGTCGACGGAACCTGGCCCGCCGTACGCTATCAGCGGCTTGGCCCGTTTCTGCTGCGTGAGGGGCAGGGCGGAGGGTCGCGCGTATCAGCGGCCAGTGCACTGGGTCCGGTCAATGAAGACGATATCGACGCCGCCGAGGCCGCAATGCAGGCCATGGGGCAGAAACGCATCTTCTGTCTGCGCCCGGGGGATGAAGCCCTGGATGCAAAGCTGGCCCAGCGGGGCTATGATATTCTTGACCCGGTGAACATCTATGCCTGTCCCGTCTCCAGACTGACCGATCAGCCAATCCCACCGGTCATGGTGTTTTCGATCTGGGAACCGCTTGAGATCATGCGCGACATCTGGGCCTCGGGCGGGATCGGACCCGAGCGGATCGCGGTGATGGAACGCGCCAAGGGCCCCAAGACAGGGTTTTTGCTGCGTCACAACGACAAACCCAGCGGCGTGGCTTTTGTGGCGATGCATGCAGACACTGCAATGGTCCACGCGCTTGAAATCCTTCCCGAACATCGCCGACAGGGGTTAGGCCACTGGACCATGCGCGCAGCAGCATTCTGGGCGCGGGATCACAGTGCGCAGAACCTCAGCGTGATCTGCACCAAGGCCAATGAGGGCGCCAACGGTCTTTATCGTGCCCTCGGGATGGAGATCGCGGGCGAATACCATTACCGTCATCTTGTCTGAACTGAAGAGGCCGCCGTGACACAAAAAGACATGCCCACCGCGCTGAACCTGCCCATGGTTGATCCGCTGCCGCCGGAAACGCAGAAATACTTTGATATCTGTGTCGAAAAACTGGGCATGGTGCCGAATGTGCTGAAAGCCAACGCATTTGACATAGACAAGCTGAGCACATTCACCGCGATGTATAACGACCTGATGCTGGCTGACAGTGGGTTGACCAAGCTGGAACGCGAGATGATCGCCGTAGTCGTCTCGTCGATCAACAAGTGCTTCTACTGTCTGGTCGCGCATGGGGCGGCGGTGCGTCAGCTTTCGGGCAATCCGCAACTGGGTGAGATGCTGGTGATGAACTACCGCGTCGCGCCGCTGGAGCCACGCCAACGGGCGATGCTGGACTTTGCCGCAAAGATGACAACCGCCAGCGCAGAGATCGAAGAGCCCGACCGACAGAAATTGCGAGACGCCGGATTTACTGACCGGGACATTTGGGACATCGCCAATGTCGCCGGGTTTTTCAATATGTCAAACCGGGTGGCCAGCGCAACGGCGATGGTGCCCAACGAAGAATATCACGCACAGTTTCGATGATCCGCATCGCCGCCCTTATAGCCCTACTGATGACAGGATCTGTTGCCGCGCAGGACCTGACCCTACCGGCCAGTGCCCGTCAGATCAGTGATCGGACGTCTCCGCTGGACAGCTATGATCTGCCAACGGGGCCGTATGCGAATGGCTCTGTGCCCGCAGACACTCTCGAAGGGCGCGTGGAACGCTATACGTGGCGGCTTCAGGCAGGGTCGAGCACGACATTGCAGCTTCTCGCCCCGCTGCGGGAACAGATCGAGGCGCAGGGATACAAGATCCTGTTCGAATGCGACGCGCGGGCTTGCGGTGGTTTCGACTTTCGCTTTGGCACCGAGGTCGTGCCAACCCCGGATATGTATGTCGCCATTCAGGATTACCGTTTTCTGTCGGCGATCAAAGGGTCGGTTGCCCTTAGTCTGCTGGTCAGCCGCAATCCCCCGGATGGCTATGTGCAGATGATCCGGGTGACGCCTCAAGATGCACCGGACTCGGACCCTGTGGTGGTCGAGCAAGCCGTAGAGGGTACGGTCGGGTTGCTGGAGGCCTTGGCGACAATGGGCCACGTGATCCTGGATGATCTGCATTTCCCAACGGGCGAGGTTGCCCTGGGCGAGGGACCGTTTGACTCACTGACCTTGTTGGCCGGATACTTGACCGACAACCCGAAAACGCGTCTGGCACTGGTGGGGCACACTGACGATACTGGTGCCTTGCAGGCGAATATTTCGGTCAGCAAAAGCCGGGCCGAGGCGGTGCGAACCCGCCTGATTGATGCACATGGCGTGGCACCCGACCGAATCGAAGCGCAGGGTGTTGGCTATCTGTCTCCGCTTACATCGAATGCAACCCCGGAAGGGCGCGATCTGAACCGTCGGGTCGAGGCAGTATTGCTCGTCAACTGATCCACCACAGGTACAGCGGCAATCCTACGGTGATGTTGAATGGAAACGACACCCCCAGCGACAAGGTCAGATAGATCCCGGCCTCGGCCTTTGGAAGGGCGATCTTCATCGCGGCGGGAACCGCGATATATGACGCCGAGGCTGACAGCACCATGAACAGGAACAAGCTGCCCTGTGGCAGTCCGATCACCGCACCTACCGCCCAGGCCATCACTGCGCCGATCAGGGGCATCAAGACACCAAAGGCGAACAGGCCAACCGACAGCTTGTCTCGATTGCCGATCAGGCTGCGCCCTGCGGACAACCCCATATCCAGCAGAAACAGGCACAAGATACCGGTGAAAGGCGTAACGATGAAGGGCGCGATCATCTGCATACCTTCGTCGCCGGTGATGGCTCCGATCAGGAAGGCACCGGTGAGCAGAACAATCGAGCCATTGGCCAGCAGATCGCGCCACAGCTTGTCATCCTTGACACCATTGCTTCCGGTCCTGTGCGCCAACCAAAGCGCCGACAGGATTGCAGGCACCTCCATCGCAGCCGCAACGGCCACCATGAATCCGTCATGGGACAGCCCAACCAGATCCAGCAGACTGGTGGCGGTGACAAAGGTGACGATCGAGATCGAACCATAGTGCCCTGCAACCGCCGCAGCGTTCAGCGCATCCAGCTTTGTCATCACCCTGAGCAGGCCAAAGGCCACGAAGGGGATGGCAATGGACAAAGCAACACCGCCCAGCAGTGTCAGGAACAGTTGCAGGTGAATGCCATGCGCAGCCAGACTGGCACCGCCCTTGAACCCGATGGCCAGCAACAGGTAAAGCGACATGAACTTGGCCGCGCCCGCCGGAATGGACAGGTCACTGCGTACAAAGGCCGCCAAAAGCCCAAGAGCAAAAAACAATATGGTAGGCACCAGCAGATTGCTGGACAGTGTCTCGATCACTCCGGGCATATTTGACTCCTGACCCCTCGTTTTCGGGTTAGGTGCCTTGCAAAACAGATTTCGCCAAATACTATCTTTCTAAGTTATAAATAGTTTCAGGCTATGAAATGCGCCCGACATTGCGGCAGTTGGAATACATCGTTACCGTCAGTCGCCTTGGGCGATTCAGTTTGGCTGCCGAGGTGCTGAATGTCAGCCAGCCCAGCCTGTCGACGCAAATTGCGACTGTAGAACAAGAACTTGGCGTTCGAATCTTTGATCGTAACCGTGGTGGAATCCAGGTGACGACAAAGGGTGAAGAGTTCATCTTGCGCGCGCAAAAGATCCTGGCAGAAGTCAAGGACCTGCGCCATGCAATGTCGAACGATATGCCCGTCGGAGGAAGGTTGCGACTGGGGGTATTGCCTTCGATCGGGCCCTATCTGTTGCCGCAAGCCATCAAACAGGTGCACCAGATTCGCCCCGGATTGCGCATTGTCGTGCGCGAGGAAAACACACTGGATCTGGAACAGGGTCTGAAATCCGGTCGATTTGACCTGATATTGTCCACGCCCGAAGACCATCCGAATACCGTGCAACATCGTTTGTTCAACGAACCTCTCTGGGTCGCGGTTGCCGTTGATGACGTTCTGGCGCGGGATTTGCAGGGTGTCAGTGCCACAGATCTTCAGAACCGGATTTTCCTCACCCTGGATCAAAGTCACCGCCTGTCGCGCATCGTCTATGCATTGGCGGCAGAATGCGGTGGGGTGGTTTCGGATGAGTATGAAGGCACGACACTTGATTCCATTGTCCTGATGGCGGCTTCGGGTGTTGGTGTTGCGGTACTGCCTGATCTTTATGCTCGCAGACAGGGGATTTACCGCGACGAGGTGCGGTTGCGCCCACTCTCCATTGCCAATGCAAATCGCGATATCGCCCTTTTGGCACGCAGTTCCGAAACACCGCCGCGGGGTCAGAATGTGCTGACCGACAGCCTGCGCTCTTCCGCCCGGTCCATGGGGCTGTCGGTGATCGGTCCATAAAAAAGGCCCGCACTTTTACATGCGGGCCAAAGGTTGGTCTTCAGGGAGAAATTACCAGTCCATCGGACCCTTCTCGTGGAAAGAGTCGACGAGGAAATCAATGAAAGCCCGCACTTTGGGTTGTGTAAAACGGCCGGGCGGGTAGACCGCGTAAACGCCTTGAACTTCGTCGGGCAGGGATGGCATGGCATCAACAACCAGCCCTGCCTTCAAGGCTTCTGCGTAAAGATAGCTGGGCAAATACGCGATACCCAAGCCGGAAACCGCCGCGTTCAACAGGGATTGGCCATCGTTTACGCTCAACCATCCGGCCGTTCGAACCTGACGCTTTTCGCCGGATGGCGCGGTCAGTTTCCAGACATTGCCCGAGGACTGGCTGGAATAATGCAGCAGCTTGTGTTCGTTCAGGTCGTCGATCTTCTGTGGGCGGCCGAATCTTTCGACATAACTGGGCGCGGCGACCATGCGTTTGACGGTTTCGGTCAGTTTGCGAGCCCGCAGCGTGCTGTCTTCCAGCTCACCAATGCGGACGGCCACGTCAAATCCTTCCGAAATCAGTTCGACGTAACGATTGTTCAGTACCATGTTCACAGTGATGTCGGGGTAGGCCGCAAGGAACTCGGACAGCACAGGTGACAAGTGATTTACGCCGAAATCCGTGGCAACGCTGATGCGCAAAAGACCAGATGGGGCTGATTGCATCGACGTGACCAGTGAATCCGCTTCTCCTGCATCATTGAGAACGCGGCGCGCGCGGTCATAATAGGCCAGCCCGATTTCTGTTGGTGACACCCGGCGCGTGGTACGGTTCAACAGTCGCGCTCCCAGACGTGCTTCAAGGCTCGATACGTGTTTGGACACGGCTGATTTGGAGATGCCCATCTTCTTGGCCGCATCGGTGAAGCCACCCTGGTCCACCACATTGGCGAAGGCTTCCATTTCGGTCAGTCGGTCCATACTCGTTCCCCAGATCTTGATTTCCGTCCTGACTATGGCGCTGAATCTGGGCGGAAACGGGGCAGACATGGGATAATATCAGGGATTTGAATCGGATCGTTTGCGTATGGGAAACGCAGAAACAGTGGTTTCCAATCTCGCCTCAGGCATTGTGATGCTGTGTTTTCTGGGCAATCGCGCTAAGCTGTTACCTTGAGAATGGCATTTTTGTGACCAGGGAGAAGATCATGAAGACCTTTTTCGCCATTGCTGCTCTTTGCCTTTCGGCGGGTTTTGCACACGCCGGAGGAGAGACCCCATCGAATCCCGATGCAAAGGTCTATTTCGTCAACCTGTCGGACGGTGACACCGTGCAATCACCGGTCACGGTTGTCTTTGGCCTCAGCGGCATGGGTGTCGCTCCAGCGGGAACCGAGAAAGAAAATACCGGACACCACCATCTGCTGCTTGACCGTCCCCCGCTGGGTGAGGGCGAGGATGGTGCAGATGAGTTGGCCAATGGTTTGCCCGCCGACGACAACCACATACACTTCGGAGGCGGTCAGACCGAAGTGACGCTGGACCTGCCATCGGGCCAGCACACATTGCAACTGGTTCTGGGCGACGCCGGGCACGTGCCACATGCCACACCGATTGTATCCGAAGTGATTACGATTACCGTGGAGTAGTCCGCATGCCCAGTCGCAGGTTGAACGTGTCCGGGGCGCCTGCGTTGGTCGCAGGTCTACGGAGTCCCTTGGCGTAGATCGCGGCCGCATCGATGAAGTCATACTTGCGCAACAGATCGTAGGCGACCTGAACATGTTCGGCATGTCCGAACGTCGTATTGTCGATGGCATGTGCCTCAAACGCGCTGGTGATCTCGGCGCTCATTTCTCGTCCTACTTGAAACGGTGACCGTCCTCGGCCGTCCAGTCGAGGTCATAGACGGTTTTGAGCTGCTTGATCTTCTCCAGCGTTTCCTTGGAAAAAGCCGGTTTGTTCTCGAAGCTGTGCAGGCGATGCCCTCGATCAGATAACCAAGGGTCATGTCCAATGACTCCGCCAGTCCCATGAGGACCTTCAGCAGGCGTTTTTCAATTCGAATTCCTGTTGGTGCGTTCTAATTTATGACTCATGTGATACATACGTACACTGATAACATCTAAGCCAAGCAGCACAAAAAAAGCCGCCTCATTAGAGACGGCTTTCCTCGACGTAACTTGAAATTCGTTTCAAAACGTAGCGGCCAGACGTGTGCCCTGATTGATTGCGCGTTTGGCGTCCAACTCTGCGGCCACATCCGCACCGCCGATCACGTGTGGCGTGACTCCTCGTTCGATCAGTGCATCTGCCAATGACCGCTCTGAAACCTGACCTGAACACAGTACAACAGTGTCAACAGGGATTACAGTCGGGTCGGCGCGCTCTTCTCCGAACGAGACATGCAGCCCCTCGTCATCGATGCGCTCGTAATTCACGCCGCCCACGAAGTTCACGTCCTTCATCTTCAGCGTCGCGCGGTGAATCCAGCCGGTGGTCTTGCCCAGCCCCTTGCCATGCGCCTGTTTCTTGCGCTGCAGTAGCGTGATCTGGCGCTTGGGCGCCTCGGGCTGCGGGCCTTCGGGCGCCAGGCCTGCGCGGTGCTGCTCGGGATCGGCGACGCCCCACTCCTTCATCCACAGGGGCAAGTTGGTGGTGGGCGAGTGGCCTTCCTCCAGCAGGTATTCCGACACGTCGAAGCCGATACCGCCCGCACCGATCACGGCCACCGATTTGCCCACCGGAGCCTTGTCGCGCAGCACGTCGATATAGTTTACGACATTGTCGCGATCCTCTCCGGGGATCTGCGGGTCGCGCGGATTGACGCCGGTGGCGATCACCACCTCATCGAACCCGGTCAGATCATCGGTGCCAACCTCGCGGCCCAGTTCGACCTTGACGCCCAGCGTGTCGAGCATGGTGCTGTACCAGTCCACCAGCCCCCAGAACTCTTCCTTGCCCGGCACCTGCTTGGCCAGGTTCAACTGCCCGCCGATCTCGTCGGCCTTGTCGAACACGGTCACGTCATGGCCGCGCTGGGCGGCGGTCATCGCCGTGGACAGGCCCGCCGGACCCGCGCCCACGACGGCCACGCGCTTGGGCGCGTCGGTCTTTTCGATCACCAGCTCGGTCTCGTGGCAGGCGCGCGGGTTCACCAGGCAGGAGGTCAGCTTTCCGCTGAAGGTGTGGTCCAGACAGGCCTGATTGCAGGCGATGCAGGGCGCGATCTTCGTGGCTTCGCCGGCAATCGCCTTGTTCACGAAATCCGCATCCGCCAGCATCGGCCGGGCCAGCGAGACCATGTCGGCGCAGCCCTCGGCCAGCACCTGTTCGGCCACGTCCGGCGTGTTGATCCGGTTCGAGGTGATGACTGGAATCCCCACCTTGCCCATCAGTTTTTTGGTCACCCAGGCAAAGGCCGCCCGCGGGACGCTGGTGGCGATGGTCGGAATCCGCGCCTCGTGCCAGCCGATGCCGGTGTTGATGATCGTGGCCCCGGCTTGCTCGATCCGCTGCGCCAGCTGCACCACCTCGTTAAAGGTCGAGCCATTGGGCACCAGGTCGATCATCGACAGGCGATAGATGATGATGAAATCACTGCCCACTGCCTCGCGGGTGCGGCGCACCACTTCCAGCGGCAGGCGCATCCGGTTCTCATAGGATCCGCCCCAGCGGTCGGTGCGCTTGTTGGTATGGGTTACCAGGAACTGGTTGAGGAAATACCCTTCCGACCCCATGATCTCTACCCCGTCATAGCCCGCCTTCCGGGCCAGCACGGCGGCGTTCACGATATCGCTGATCTGTTTCTCGATACCTTCTTCGTCCAGCTCGTTCGGTGGGAAGGGCGAGATCGGCGACTTCACCGGGCTGGGCGCCACGCATTTGGGGCCATAGGAATAGCGACCCGCATGCAGGATCTGCATGGCGATCTTGCCGCCCGCCTGATGCACCCGGTCGGTGACGATGGAATGGTTGGCCACATCCTTGTCGCTGGTCATCATCGCAGCGCCGGGCAGGACCGAGCCTTCAAGGTTTGGCCCAATTCCGCCCGTCACCATAAGCGCCACACCACCGCGAGCGCGCGCTGCATAAAACTCGGCCACCCGGTTCCAGTCGCCGGTTTCCTCAAGCCCGGTGTGCATCGAGCCCATCAGCACGCGGTTTTTCAACGTGGTAAAGCCCAGATCCAGCGGGGCCAGCATGTTTGGGTACGCAGTCATGGCGAAACTCTCCCTCCCGAATTTGCGTGTTAGATTGACGTTCGCGTCAACTTTGTCACGCGAAACCCCACGTCACCCTCTTTGCTGTTGCGCCGGTGATTGCTAGAGGTGGTCGAAACAACCCGATGAGGCCGCGCATGACCCCCGAAGAAATCGCCAAACTGCCCTATCGCCCCTGCGTCGGGCTGATGTTGATGAATGCCGAGGGCAAGATTTTCGTCGGCCAGCGCAATGATCGCCACAAGGACGCCTGGCAAATGCCACAGGGTGGCGTGGACAAGGGAGAAGACCCGCGCGACGCAGCCTTGCGCGAGCTGTGGGAAGAAACCGGCGTGACTGCGGATCTAGTCGAGGTCGTGGCAGAGACCGATGGCTGGCTGCCCTATGATCTTCCGCACGACATCGTGCCCAAGATCTGGAAAGGTCGCTATCGCGGGCAGGAACAGAAATGGTATCTGCTGCGCTTTATCGGGGCAGATGATCAGATCAATATCGCGACCGATCACCCCGAATTCTCACACTGGAAATGGCAGGCGCTTGATCGGTTGATCGAAGAGATCGTACCGTTCAAACGCACGGTGTATGAACAAGTGCTGAAGGCTTTTGACAGCTACTTGGGCAAAAAGGCCTGACGCTTGGGAAAGTTGGACATTTTCCAGGCTGGCCTTTAGCGCTGAGCCGTTCATAACCGGCCTGTCATGACTCAAACGACCTATCCCAGCCCCGTACGCGCGCATCGCTCTGCCGACATGGTCGTCCATGTGTTCGGGTTGTCCCTGATCCTGACCGCTGGCAGCCTGCTGATCATGAACGCCTATCAGCGTTTGGATTCCGCGCTGCTTCTTGCGGTCATTGTTTATGTTCTCTGTGCGCTTGCGTCGAACCTTGCGTCCTGTGCCTATCATTTTGCGCCCTGGCATGACCGTCGCAAACTGCTGCGTCGTATCGACCATGCCGCGATTTATCCCAGCATCTGCGGGACATTCACGCCGTTCTTCGTTCAGGCGGGCACGACATGGACCATGACGCTGCTATGGGTATGCTGGAGCCTGACCATCGCAGCCGTCTGGAACAAGATAGCAAATGAAACGGTCAAATCACGATGGTCGACAGCGTCATACCTTGGTTTGGGTGGCATTGGTCTGGGGGCAATCCCAGACATGACCACTGTTCCCACAGCCACACTTTGGTGCATTGTGGGTGGCGCAGCCAGTTATGTTATCGGAACGATGTTTTACGCCCAAAAGACACTACCGTTTCGTTACGCGATATGGCACGTCTGGGTGAACCTGGGCGGAGTTCTGATGTTTGTTGGAATCTGGCTGGCGCTGTTTTCTTGATAAACGGCAGGGCCGGGGCGTGGGTGCCCCGAACCGTTTTCAGATCAAATCAAGAGGGTCCTGATTTGAGGTCACATCAACCCTTCGGCGTGCAGCAATTCCTGCATGTTTGCCTCGGGGCGTGGGCCGATATGGCTGATGACTTCGCGGGCGCAGACATTGCCGATGCGGGCGCAGGTCTCGTAATCCCGACCCGTGGCCATGCCGAAAAGGAAGCCCGCCGCAAACTGGTCGCCTGCGCCTGTTGCATCAACAGGGACAATCTTTTCAACCGGCACGTCAATGCGGGTGTCGCCGTTCAGAACGGTCACACCGTCGCCTGAGCGGGTGCAGACCACCAGCGGACAGATCGCGGCCGTCTTGGCCAATGCTTCTTCCAGATCGTCAGTTTCGAACAGTGATTTGATCTCGGCCTCATTGCCGATCACGAAGTCCAGCTCATTTTCGATCAGCAGCAGGAAATCGACCCGGTGACGTTCCACGCAGAACGGGTCGGAAATGGCGATGCCGGCCTTGCCGTCACTCTTATGGCAGGCGCGCGCGGCCTCAAGGAATGCCGCCTTGCCTTTTTCCTTGTCGAATAGATACCCCTCGAGGAACATGATCTGGCTGTTTCCAGCGACCTCTTCTGAGACATCCTGAGACGACAGTTCCGAGGAAATGCCCAGATAGGTGTTCATTGACCGCTCACCATCGGGCGACACAAAGATCATCGAACGTGACGTCGGCAATTCACCACCGGGTACAGGTGGGTTCACGAAATCGACGCCATCCTCGTTCATCGCATCTGCATAGAAACGGCCCAGCGCGTCATCGTGAACCCGGCCGATGAACGCAGCATCCAGCCCAAGTGCGCCTGCGCCCGCAATGGTATTGGCCACCGAGCCGCCCGGCGTTTGAACACGGCTTTCCATCGAGGCGTACAGCACCTCGCCGCGTTCCTGTTCGATCAACTGCATGATGCCTTTTTCGATGCCCATCAGCTCCAGGAAGCTGTCATCGGCCTGGGAAATCACATCCACAACGGCATTTCCGATGCCGGTCAGTTGATAAGTCTTCATAGGGTTTTGTCCTCAAATTGGCAGAGATCACGGATGATGCAGGTCGGGCATTGCGGCTTGCGCGCCTTGCAATGGTACCGGCCATGCAGGATCAACCAGTGATGCGCATGAAGTTGAAAGTCAGCAGGAATATTGTCTTCGATGGCGCGTTCGACAGTGTCTACATCTTTGCCGGGGCAAATACCGGTGCGGTTGCCGACGCGAAAGATATGGGTGTCCACCGCCTGCGCCGGTTGTCGCCACCACATGTTCAGAACCACGTTGGCCGTCTTGCGGCCCACACCCGGAAGGGATTGCAGGGCAGCCCGGGAATTGGGAACCTCGCCGCCATATTCGTCTACGAGGATACGGCTGAGCTTGATGACGTTCTTGGCCTTCTGGCGGAACAAACCAATGGTCTTGATGTGCTCGATCAGGCCTTCCTCGCCCAGATCCAGCATCTTTTGCGGCGTGTCGGCGATCTTGAACAGCGCGCGCGTCGCTTTGTTGACGCCCGCATCCGTGGCTTGCGCCGAAAGTGCCACGGCGACGACCAGAGTATAGACGTTCACATGCTCCAGTTCGCCCTTGGGTTCCGGGTCGGCCTCTTGAAAGCGCGTGAAAATCTCGCGGATCGTATGATAGTCGAGTTGCTTTGCCATCCGGGCCTTAATGCCGTCCACCGGGCTCTGACACAAGCCCAAAGCCAATGCGCAAGTTCCGGGTCGCGGCAGCGTGGCCTGCGCGCTATGGTTTTGTCAGAAGATGAGGTGGAACCATGAACGTCCAGACCCCGGAAAGCGGATACCATTACAACGTCATGCGCCGCGCAATCGACCTGATTGATCAGGGCGGCGAGGGCCTGAGCCTTGATGAACTGGCACGCCAGATGGATATGAGCCCGGCCCATTTCCAGCGCCTGTTCTCGCGTTGGACCGGAGTGTCGCCAAAACGGTACCAACAATACCTGACACTGGGCCATGCGAAGGCATTGCTGCGCGAACGGTTCACAACACTGGAAACGGCACACAATGTGGGCCTGTCCGGTAGCGGACGTCTGCATGATCTGTTCCTGAAGTGGGAATCCATGAGCCCCGGCGAATATGCCCGCAAGGGCGAAGGTCTGACGATCTATTGGGGGTGGTTCGAATGCCCCTTTGGCCCCGCGCTGGTCATGGGTACCGACAAGGGCATCTGCGGCATGGCCTTCGGGGCCGAGACCGGCGAAGAGGCCGCGATGGAAGACATGATCTCGCGCTGGCCCAAGGCGACGTTTGTCGAAGATCCGATGCGCCTGCGTCCTTGGGCGCTGAGTGCTTTTGGCGCTGCCAACGATCGGTTGGAGCCAACACCGGTTTTCCTGATCGGATCCCCTCTGCAAATCAAGGTGTGGGAAGCGCTGATGCATATCCCGTCCGGGCAGGTCACGACCTATTCCGAGATCGCCCAACGGGTCGGCTCTCCGCAAGCCGTTCGCGCAGTGGGAACGGCAGTTGGCCGCAACCCGGTCAGTTGGCTGATCCCCTGCCATCGGGCATTGCGCAAGTCAGGTGGCCTGGGAGGCTATCACTGGGGATTGCCGGTCAAGCGTGCCATGCTGGCCTACGAGGCGGCGCAGGCAGACGCCTGATTGACAGACGGCCTGACCGCTGCCAAAAGGCACCTCAGGTTCGGGTCCCCTGCCGTTCGCGGCCATTGGCTTTGGTGTAACCCGGTTTTGAAATGCATCTGTTGCCCTTTCTTGGCGCGCGGATGGTAATGCGAGCCCCGTCCTGATTTCGCGCCCGTTCAAGGAAACGAGGCACATGATGACACGATCCCAAACCGTTGCTCCGGTTGAAGAGCTGAAAGCGCAGGCAAAACGCTTGCGGGAAAAACTGAAAACGACGGGTGTTCCTCTGTCGCATAGCGCGGCATTGGAACTTCTGGCCCATCAGCATGGCGTTCGAGACTGGAACACCTTGCATGCGATGTCCGGAAACCGGATGCATCTGCGCGTAGGTGATCGGGTTGAAGGACGCTATTTGGGTCAGGCGTTCACAGCCGAAATTCGCGGCATGACCGTATTGGGCGATGGCGCGCGTCGCCGAGTGACCCTGCATTTCGATACGCCGGTAGATGTGGTCCGCTTTGACAGCTTCTCTGCATTTCGACAGCGCGTCACCGGAGAGATTGGGTGGGACGGTCGGTCCAGACGCCACACGTCCGATGGCGAACCCCAGCTTGTGGTGCGGCCCGTATAGAGCGTAATGGGCGAGGCAACCGCGTTGCCCCGCCCAATCTGTCTGCTTCGCAGGTGAAGTTACTCTGCGGCCCAGCCGCCGACGGCTTTGACTTCAAGGAAATCCTCGAGACCGAAGACTCCGCCTTCCCGCCCGTTGCCGGATTGCTTCATGCCGCCGAACGGTGAGCCCGCGCTGCGCGATTGTCCGTTCATTTCGACCATGCCCGACCGCAGAGCCCGCGCCATGCGATTGGCACGCGCACCATCCTGTGTCTGAACATAATTGGTCAGGCCATAGGGTGTATCATTGGCGGTTTCGACAGCCTCCTCTTCTGTGTCGAAGGGGATCATGGTCAGAACTGGGCCAAAGATTTCTTCGCGGGCGATGGTCATCTGGTTATTTGCATCAGCAAAGACCGTGGGGCGGACATAATAGCCCTTATTCAGCCCCTCAGGTCGTCCGGTGCCGCCTGCAACCAGCCGCGCACCTTCGTCGATGCCCTTCTGGATCAGGTCCTGAATCTTGGTCCACTGAACTTCATTCACAACCGGACCGATGTGGCGACCTTCCTCCATGGCAGGGCCAACCTTGACCATGTTCGCAACTTCGGCCGCCGTTTCCACAGCCTTGTCGTAGATCGGGCGCTGCACCAACATCCGGCTGGGTGCGTTACAGCTCTGGCCGGTGTTTTGCATCATGTGCAGCACCCCGCGCTTGACCGCTTTTTCGTCCGCATCCTCAAAGATGACGTTGGCTCCTTTGCCTCCCAGTTCCAGATGCACTTTCTTGAGGGTGTCAGCCGCGTTCTTCGAAATCGCAGTGCCCGCGCGAGTCGAACCGGTGAAGCTGACCATATCAACATCCGGATGACCCGAAAGTTGCGATCCAACACCCGCTCCGTCGCCGTTGACCAGATTGAACACACCGGGCGGGAAGCCTGCCTTGTCCATCATCTCGGCAAAAATCATCGCGTTCAGCGGGCTTTGTTCTGACGGTTTCAGAACCATCGTGCAGCCCGCAATCGCAGCAGCACCAACCTTGAGCGTGATCTGGTTCATCGGCCAGTTCCACGGCGTGATCAGAGCGGCAACGCCAACCGCCTCATAAATGATGCGATCATTCGGTGCATGATCCCCCAGCGGGCGCTCGAATTCAAACGACCTTGCGGCGCGGATGAAGTTCTTCAGGTGATAGATGCCGGCACCAGCCTGCGCCGAGCGCGCCAGATCGATCGGGGCGCCCATTTCAAGTGACATCGCCTGCGCCAGATCCTCTGCCCGGGTTGCATAGAGTTCGACCAGCTTTTCCACCAGCGCGATGCGGGTTTCCACTGGAGTTGCCATCCAGCCTGGCAAAGCGGCCTTGGCTGCGGCAACGGCTGCATTCGTGTCGGCTTCGGCGCCAAGCGAGATCATTGCGCAGGGCTCTTCGGTCGAGGGGTTGATGACCTCGAAGTCATTGGGCTGCGACGGGGCCATCCACTGACCGTTAATATAGAAATCCCGCTTTTCGATCATCCTGAGCCCTCCTGAAGGTTCGCCTGAAGCCGGCTGTTCGGGGCCACTCTGTCACCCATGCACAGGCTGAGCAATAGTGAATTTGATCAAATTTTTTTCTGGTCAGGCTCACGAAATCCGTATCCCTGGACACGATGGCTGGTTTAACCTGTGTACAAAGTGATTAGGTTCCAGACGACCGACTCAGGTTTTTCACAGAAAAGGAGATGCCCCATGGGTTTGCGCATCAACGACACCGTCCCGAATTTCACGGCAGAAACGGATCAGGGCACCATTCAGTTCCACGACTGGATTGGCGACAGCTGGGCCATTCTGTTCTCGCACCCAAAAGATTTCACCCCTGTTTGCACCACCGAGTTTTCGGCCGTTGCGCAGCTGAATGACGAATGGGCCGCCCGCAACACCAAGGTGATCGGCGTATCGGTTGATGGTGTCGAGGACCACAAGAAGTGGAAGAAGGACATCGAGGAATACGGCAAGGCCAACCCCGGTTTTCCGATCATCGCCGATGAAGGTCTGGCTGTGTCCAAGGCTTTCGACATGCTGCCCGCCGAAGCATATCTGCCCGATGGCAGAACACCGGCTGACAGTGCCACGGTGCGTTCGGTCTTCATCATCGGCCCGGACAAGCAGTTGAAGCTGTCGATGACGTACCCGATGACCGTGGGCCGGAACTTTGCTGAAATTCTACGCGCGCTTGACGGGTTGCAGATGTCAGCCAAGGGCGTTGCGACGCCTGCCAATTGGGTGCCGGGCGAAGACGTGATCATCCCGCCAACCGTGTCGAACGAAGACGCCAAGGCCAAGTTTGGCGAGTTCGAAACGATCTTTCCCTATCTGCGCAAGACCAAGGCGCCGTCGTAAGCCGGTTGCCGGGTCAGGGGGGCTGTCTGCCCCCCATCGTGCCTGCCGGCACGATTCCCCCCGAGGATGTTTTTAGCCAGATGAAGCAGGCGGTTGTTGCAGGCCGGGCGACCACCGGCATATCCAGCGCGCGCTGTTTTTTCAGGGTTTTTCGGGCCCCCGCACCTGAGGCGCGAGGGCAAAAAGGGGCAGGAAACCGGAGCGAAACCTGACACCCGAAGTGATCAGAAATTATAGCGAAGTCCGAAATTGACGCTGAATATATCCAGATCGTCCTCTACGTTGCCGGTCAAAGCTCCGTTGGGGGCCAGACGCTGCGACGAAACATCAAAGGCACGGGCGAAACGGGCATCAACGGTGAACGCTGTCGACGAGTTGATGTCATATGCCACACCGGCGATCACCTGGGCGGCAAAGGTGGTGTCGGTATCGTCCAGCGCCACACCCGGCCCATAAGAAAAATCCAGATCCGAATAGGTGGCACCCAGACCAAACCCGGCAAACGGTGTCAGCACTCCGGCCTGTCTGAAATCGAACAGCACATTGGCAAATAACGAGGTCTGCGTGACGTCGCCCGAGATATTGCCCTCGGGCCCCGGACCATTGCCGGTAAAGTTCACACCATCCACGTCACTGTCGCGATAAGACAGTTCCAGCTCGATCCGCGTTCCGATGATATCGTTGGACCATTGCGGGATTTCCTTGCCAATCGCGAGGCCCAATCCGAAACCTGCGTCGAATTCGGTATCGACCGATTGCGTCGCGCCACCGATCGCCCCGGTGAAATCGCTGTCCTGTAGCTGGCTGTAGCCGATGAAGCCGTGAATATAGGTGCCGTCGCCCAGGCTCTGCGCGGCAAGCGCCGTTGCGCTGATCGCCAGAGCCGAAGAGGCGAGAATGAGGCGCGTGAACATAACCATCTCCAGTGTTCCAAAGTCCGCATGCCATGGATGTGGACGAGGCTGGCCCAAAAAGAAAGGCGCCGGGCCTTCACTTCGTTTCACAGGTTTTTAGGATTGTGTGAGTGAATAGGTACGAGGTTCTGCCACTGTTTCAGAGCACATCCCTGACCAACGGTTCTGACAGGAGTTCGTCGACAAAGAAACTGAGCAACTGCAACCTGCTGGAAACGCCCGCCTTTCGATAGACCGCAGCGCTTTGGGCTTTGATCGTCCCTTCTTTCGTCTGTCGCATTCCGGCGATTTCCGCGATGGAAAGACCCTTGATCGTCAGCATGGCAACGTCACGCTCAGCATCACTGAGCTGCCACTCGCTGAACTGGGTTTCGATGACCTGGGCAAAAGCCCCTTGCGCCACTTCCAGTTGCCGCTGCATGTCGCGCACCCGTCTGGACTGGGAACGGATCAGGGCGATCGTGGCGCTCAGGCCCCCGACAAGCGCCAGCGACAGAAACAGCTCGAACGAATGCAGGTGACGAAACCCCGCGCCGTCGCCGCCAGTCCAATCCAGCAGCGCATCCGTCATGAAAAAGGCGGCGCAGAGGGCCTGCACCACCAGAAGGAGCCAGAGTAAAGACGTTTGAGGTACTTTCATGCGGCCCCTTGGACGTTGCAGGTTCAGTCGTCATCCTCTTCGAGCTCGATGGCTGTCACCACCCCGTCCGTGTCAGACAGAACCAGTTCAGTTTCCACGCCATCCTTGATGAGTTCAACCTCGATCTTCCCACCTTCGAATTCGATCTCTTCGATCTGGTACCCCTGGGCTTCAAGGGCCGCGCGGATATCGGCTTCGCTTGTGCCCAGTTTGTCGCCCAGTCCGACATTGGCCAAAGCAAGAACCGGTGCGGTTGCGATCAATCCCGTCAGTGTCAGCAGTTTCAAGGTTTCCATATCGCATCTCCTTTTTGTGTTGTGGCGATGCGGTCGAACTGGGGATGGCAGAGGAGACCTGCGATTGGCTTTTGGTTGAAACGGGGCGAATGGAACCAAGGTTTATGCAATTTTCGGCCGTTTCCGCCCGTCAGGTTCAGGTTGCAATCAAATTGTGATAGTTTGTTTTGGGAAAACATACAGGCATGTGACCAACGATGTCGGGCTTTCTGACTGTCTTGAACAGGAGAAGACCATGGCTTTTACAGATTGGTACGTCGAGGGGGAAAGCTTCGGAAACTGTAATTGCGGCTATGCCTGCCCCTGCCAGTTCGAGGAATTGCCGACGCATGGCGATTGCCGGGGTTTCGAAGTGCTTGAAATATTCAAAGGATATTTTGGCGAAACGGATCTGAGTGGAACCAAGGCTGCGTTGATCTATGCATGGCCCGGGCCAATATTCGAGGGTGGCGGCGAAATGCAGGTGATCGTCGATCCTGCGGCCTCACCGGCGCAGCGCGATGCGCTGGAAAAAGTCTTTCACGGCGAAGAAACCGAAGAGATGGCAACCCATTGGTACGTGTTCCGGGCCATGTGTGAGACGGTGCACGACACGCTGTACCTGCCGATCGAGCTTGAGATGGACATCGAAGGGCGAACGGCCAGCGTTACCGTTGGTGACGTATTAAAGTCGAACGGGCGCCCGATTCAGGCCCCGCATGGCGGCGGGGAACACCGCGTACGCATCGATATTCCCGGCGGGATCGAATTCACCATTGCCGAGATCGGCAGCGCCTCGACCCGAGCCGATGCGTCGATCAAGCTGGATCTGAAAGACAGTTACGGCCAGTGGCACGTGTTGAAACATGGCCCGGGTGGTGTCACGCACTGACCTGCGGTCAGGCCGCTTTTGCGGTTTCGTTCGGATGCACCTTCCAGCCCGGAACCGCCAGATCCGCTGCAATCACTCGGACTTCAAAAGGTTTGAGGACCGGTAATACGGTTGAACCGTAACCGCATTCACCATTTGCCAGTTCCGGGAACAGTTCGAACAACTCGCTCCGGGTTGCGGGCGCCATTGCATCAAGACTTGTGTCACCGGGGTAAAAGGACTCGGACCAGATTCCTTCGACATTCACCAGCTCATGCTGATCATAGAGGATGTGAATGTACTCCACCCCTTGTGCAGGCGTTTCCTGAACGATGGTCTTTCCATTGATCAGCCCTTTTGCAGGCGCCAACATCGTTGTTTCGCAATGCATCAGTTCCATCATGGCTGAGGTCACGGCAATCCGGTGCTGTGGTGAGATGACGAGATCGCGGGATGGGCCGTTCGGCCCGAAACAGCCCGCTTTGATCCGTACAGGGGATAGGTGAGGGTTTCGCTGCAACTCGGACGCGGACAAGCGGCGCTTGCCGATCCAGCGTACCGGACGGGTATGGCCGTCGGCGGTGACAACCGGGTCGCCGGGCTCCAGCGCCTCAACCCGGCGCAGTCCCGTCGGGGTCTGGATCAGCGATCCAAAGGTAAAACACACGAAAGAAGGCAAAGTGTGATACGCGGATGACGGCGCGGTTCCGGCAAAGCCGGTATCTGAAATCGTGTCATTCAGTTCGGCCTGACCGGAAGTGACGATTATGTAACGCGGGTTGGAAAACTGGATCAGGATAAACGTGACAGGCGCGCCATCGACTGTGCCCGTATAATTCTCGAAAGTACTGAAATTTTGGGTCGAGCCGGAAAAGCCGGGAAGAGACCCAAGATCAAGTTGCGAACTGCCGTCCGGGTCAGGATCTTGCAGCAGGGCGTCATTATCCGTGACTTCGACCGAATACGCAGCAGTAATATCAACACTGCGGTTGCTGAACGGGTCTGCGCTGATTTCGTAAACAGTAATCGATGCCACGGTTGAACAGCTTCCCTGAAACCGGCAAAATACCCCTTAAGGTTGATCTAATACACGCAATAAGTGTTAATAATTGGTTTACCAAAATTGCGACGCAGTTCCCCTTCCTGCTGCCCCGCAAACAAAAAAGGCCCCGGATGAAACCGGGGCCTTCTGCTGTCTGTCAGAGGGGGCAGATTACTCTGCGCTTTCCTCTTTCTTTTCTTTCTTCTCGGGAACGATCTCTTCGCCGGTTTCCTGATCGACCACTTTCATCGACAGGCGAACCTTGCCGCGATCGTCAAAACCCAGAAGCTTGACCTTCACTTCCTGACCTTCTTTCAGAACATCCGACGGATGGTTCAGACGGCGGTTTTCGATCTGCGACACGTGGACCAGACCGTCGCGCTTACCGAAGAAGTTCACGAAGGCCCCGAAATCGACGATTTTTACAACTTTACCAGTGTAGATCTGACCTTCTTCAGGTTCTGCCACGATCGAATAGATCATGTCATAGGCCTTCTGGATCGATTCACCATCCGGCGAGGCGATCTTGATGACGCCATCGTCGTTGATGTCCACCTTGGCTCCCGAAACCTCAACGATCTCACGGATGACCTTGCCACCGGAACCGATCACTTCACGGATCTTGTCGGTCGGAATGTTCATGGTCTCGATGCGCGGGGCGTGGACCGAGAAATCGTTGGTCTCGGACAGGGCTTTGCCCATCTCGCCCAGGATGTGCAACCGGCCGTCCTTGGCCTGCGCCAGGGCTTTCTCCATGATTTCGGGCGTGATGCCCGCAACCTTGATGTCCATCTGCAGCGAGGTGATGCCGTTTTCGGTACCGGCAACCTTGAAGTCCATGTCGCCCAGGTGGTCTTCGTCACCCAGAATGTCGGACAGGATGGCATAGTCGCCGTCATCTTCCAGGATCAGACCCATGGCCACACCGGCAACCGGCGCTTTCAGCGGAACACCCGCATCCATCATCGACAGCGAACCGCCGCAGACAGACGCCATCGAGCTGGAGCCGTTGGATTCTGTGATCTCCGACACGATACGGATCGTGTAGGGGAAGTCGGTCGCCGCAGGCAGAACCGCCTGCAGGGCGCGCCATGCCAGCTTACCGTGGCCAATCTCACGACGGCCCGGGCCACCCACGCGGCCAACTTCACCAACCGAATACGGAGGGAAGTTGTAGTGCAGCAGGAAGTTCGATTTGAAGTTGCCATGCAGCGCGTCGATGAACTGTTCGTCGTCACCGGTGCCCAGCGTGGTCACGGCCAGCGCCTGTGTTTCACCACGGGTGAACAGCGCGGAACCGTGCGTACGCGGCAGCATCGAGGTTTCTGCAACGATCGAACGGATATCGGTGGTCGAGCGACCATCGATCCGCTTGCCGCCTTTGACGACGTCGCCGCGCAGAATACCTGCTTCGAGCTTTTTCATCGCGGAACCGAGGTTGCCGTCTTCCAGCTGTTCCTCGGTCAGCGCTTCCTTGATCGCTTCACGGGCAGCGGCAACAGCAGCGGTGCGCTCCTGCTTGTCAGTGATGGCAAATGCGGCGCGCATCTGCTCTTCACCGGCGGCCTTAACGGCAGCATACAGTTCGGAGTAATCCGGCGCCTGGAAATCGAACGGCTCTTTCGCGGCTTCCTCAGCCAGCGAGATGATTAGGTCGATGACCGGCTGAATCTGCTCATGCGCAAAGTTGACCGCGCCCAGCATTTCCGCCTCGGACAGCTCGTAGGCTTCCGATTCCACCATCATCACGGCGTCTTTGGTGCCAGCAACAACCAGATCCAGACGCTGTTCGGGGTTCAGGCGCAGGTCCTGCATATCGTCCACGGTCGGGTTCAGGACGTATTCACCGTCTTCGAAACCAACACGGGCACCGGCTATCGGGCCCATGAACGGCGCGCCGGAGATGGTCAGAGCAGCCGAAGCGGCGATCATCGCGACGATGTCGGGATCGTTGACCAGATCGTGGCTCAGCACGGTGCACATCACCAGAACTTCGTTTTTGAAGCCGTCAACAAACAGCGGGCGGATCGGGCGGTCGATCAGACGCGCGGTCAGCGTCTCTTTCTCGGTCGGGCGCGCCTCGCGCTTGAAGAAGCCACCCGGTACTTTACCGGCGGCATAGTATTTCTCTTGGTAGTGGACGGTCAGCGGGAAAAAGTCCTGACCGGGTTTTTGCGCCCGCGCAAAGGTCACGTTTGCCATGACGCTGGTTTCGCCCAGCGTCGCAATCACGCTGCCGTCAGCCTGACGGGCAACCTTGCCGGTTTCCAGTGTCAGCGTCTCTTCGCCCCACTGCATTGATTTCTTCGTTACATCAAACATATGCGTATCCTAGAAGGGAGCACTCCCGCCCCTGCGGGTCTCCCGTTTGCATGGCGGCCCCATTGCCGCCGACCCCAATTTATCTTCCATTCGAGTGCCGGGGTCAGGGCACAACGTCTCAGATACCGCGCGCATACATGAGAATGCGTTGAAAGGAAAGAGGAACTGGATGGGATGGCCGAATCACGCTGAGACAGACAACGGCTCTCTCTAAGTGTTCAGTTTTCAGATCGCGAGCAAAAGCTGTGAGCGGCGATGCAATGTGTTTCTTCACAGGCGACGACCCAGAGATCTGTGGGTCGATTACATCGCTAACATCGGTAAAATCGAATGCATTTTGTAAAAATATGAAGGCAGTATAAGCTTTTACCACAAGCCCGCGGACGAAATGACGGAAACGCGCCAAGGGGGTTAATAATCCCATACCCGTCCGCCGACCGAAAACCTTGGCGTTTGCAGCTAGCGAACAGAAGGGCAATCGAATGGCACAAACAAAAAAGATGCTGGATCCGGATCCCCGGATTTACGACTTCGAAACGGAATATGAACTGGGGCAGGATAACGTCCGACCGTTTGGCTTGGACATTCACAACCCGGTCTTTCTGATCTCAAGTATCATGATCTTTGCGTTCGTCCTGATCGCATTGGCCAACCAAGAGGCCTCGGCGTCGTTCTTCGGCTGGCTCCGACCCTGGCTGACCAGCACGTTTGATTGGTTTCTGGTCCTTTCGGTTGATGCAATCACCCTGTTTTGTCTTGTTCTCATCATCCTGCCCGTCGGTAGCGTGCGGATCGGTGGCAAAGACGCCAAGCCTGATTATTCCTATGCGGGATGGATCGCGATGATGTTCGCTGCTGGAATAGGTATCGGTCTGCTGTTCTTTGGCGTGATGGAGCCGGTCTATTACAATTTTGCCGAAGACGGGAACGCAAGCCCGCTGGGCATTGATATCGCGGTGCCGGGAAATGAATATGCCGGTGTCGTCGGAACCATTCATCATTGGGGTCTGGAAGGCTGGGCGGTTTACGCCGCGGTCGGCCTGAGCCTGGCGATCTTCAGTTACAACCTGAACTTGCCGCTGACCTTGCGCTCGGCCTTCTATCCGATCCTTGGCGAACGGGTCTGGGGGTGGTGGGGCCACATCATCGATACGTTGGCGGTCTTTGCCACGTTGTTCGGGTTGACCACATCACTTGGTCTGGGTGCTCAGCAAGTTGCCGCTGGTCTTTACGAGGTCTTCGGCATCGAACCCAGCCCCACTGTCGTTGTCTTGCTGATCATCGGGATCACGTTGATTGCGCTGGGCTCGGTTCTGCTGGGCATGGATGCGGGCGTCAAACGGCTGAGTGAGATCAATATGGTCATGGCCGTCGGACTATTCCTCTTCGTAATCGCCGTAACTGGCATTGGCACGGCCATCGCACGATATTTCAACGTGATGACCGACTACGTGCTGCACTTACCTGCCTTGTCGAACCCGTTCGGACGAGAAGACACCAGCTATTTCCATGGTTGGACGACCTTCTACTGGGCATGGTGGATCGCATGGTCACCCTTTGTGGGCATGTTCATTGCCCGGATCTCGAAGGGTCGTACTGTTCGCGAGTTCATAATCTGCGCGTTGCTGGCGCCGACAGCCGTCTGTGCCCTGTGGATGTCAACCTTCGGCGGCGCCGCCATCGACATGTTGAACGCGGGCGGAGCGGAAGGTGTTCGCGCGACAGTGATTGACAGCTACGCCCCAGAAGGTGCGTTGTTCGGTTTCCTGAAAGAACTGCCGCTTTACGGCATCGTTGCCCCGATTGCCCTTGTCCTGATCGTAATATTCTTTGTCACCTCATCCGATTCAGGGTCGTTGGTGATCGACACGATCACTGCTGGCGGCAAGATGGACGCGCCCGTGGTTCAGCGCGTGTTCTGGTGCACATTGGAAGGTCTGGTCGCCATCGCATTGCTGTTGGGGGGTGGTCTTTCAGCGCTGCAAGGCGCAGCGGTCTCAACCGGCATCCCCTTTACGCTGGTGGTTTTAACAATGTGCTACTGTTTGTGGCTGGCGCTGAAATCAGAAAAAGCGAAAATGTAGAGCCGTACACATTTCCAAGAATGAAACGCCCACCGATTGGTGGGCGTCTTCGGTTTTGTGGAACTGCACAAGGCATAATGACTTAGATGATGTTTTGACTGAGTTCATGCGCGCACCAGTATCAACAAAAACTGCGTTGGGCGGGGTATGCGTTTGGTGCCAGATGCCGAAATCCCGGGCTTCAGGATATTGCTGAAGGGGGGAAACGTCCAACTATGCACTGAACAGGGAACTTGCCCGTTTTTCTGAGTGTTCTCGGGCGCTGCTATTGCGTTGACATTGAATTCTCAGAATAGGACGTTCACGCGAAGAAAACTGCTTTCGACCACCCTCCGGAGGAATAAGTGTCAATTGTTGATGTCCTGGCCGCGCGCCTGATCGAAGATGTCAAATTCAACGACCTGTCAGGAAGCTTCCTGATGCTTGGGCGGCAGGACTGGATAGGTGCGCGTCGGTCGTCATCCGCCGCATTGTTTCGGGAAACCTTGCAGAAGTACCTGCCCGGAGTGAGCGAAGCTGACCTTTGCAACCCGGATGATGGGTACTCGGAAACCTTCTTTCGTAAACTTGGGTTTTCGGAAGTGGACTCTCTGGATTTCTCGGGTTTCGAAGGGGCGAGCATCGTTCAGGATCTCGCGGGGGATTTGCCTGAAAATCTGGTTGGTCGGTTTGACGTTATCTATGACGGTGGAACCTGCGAGCACGTGTTCGACTTGCCGACCGCCTACCGGAACATTGATAAGATGCTGAAGCCCGGGGGGGTGTTTATCGCACACTCGCCATCGAACAATTGGATCAATCACGGCTTCTATCAGATTTGCCCAGAGATAGTGTACGGCTTTTGGGTAAACGCCATGAACTATGAGGCTCTGAAATGCGTGTGGCAGCCGTTAAGGCCATACGCCGCGCGTAATGTGGTGAAAATGACGGATCCCAACAAGACAAAGAAACGTCCGCGCCCGCTGGGAACCTTTGGTCCGGGATTGCCTGTTCTTTTGGATTTTGTGGTTCGAAAACCTGTTGCTGACACCAAGACGAGTGCAAATGTGTCGCAAAGTGACTATGCCACACGTTGGGAAAACACGCGGAAGGCGTAAGGCCCGGTGTCGCAACAGACGTTCTCTGACCGTTGGGGAATGTCCAACTGCTTTGGTAAGTTAAGGGGGATGTGTCGCTTTCGGCGGATCCAACAGAAAACGCCCGCCGGGTGGCGGGCGTCGAACCGGAAAACCCGGTTTAAAGTCGTCTGAAAAAGCTTAGCGGCGGATGCCCAGCTTTTTGATCAGATCCTGGTAACGCGCTTCTTCCTTGCCTTTCAGGTAATCCAGCAGCTTACGGCGCTGGGCAACCATCTTCAGCAGACCGCGACGACCGTGGTTGTCTTTTTTGTGGGTCTTGAAGTGCTCGGTCAGGGTGGTGATGCGCGAGGTCAGGATGGCAACCTGGACTTCAGGCGAGCCGGTGTCGCCGTCCTTGGTTGCGAATTCTTTCATGACGCGTGCTTTTTCTTCAGCAGTAATCGACATCGGGGTCTCCTTTGAAAGGTTAGAGTTGATGGCGCAGGCCGGGATGTCGTCCAGCACAGGCCCATGGAGAAAACCGCACCGATTCCGATGCGGATGGGCGCGTATAGGCGCATTTTCACCAAATGGCAAAGGGAAACTGCGGGCTCAGACCATCTGTCCGTACTGGGCCAGTTGCGCTTCGGTGATCAACTGAATGTCGGCCACCGTCATACCTTCGGCCCCGTATACCTGCGCCACTTCCTGACCGTTGATCATCACCCGGGTCAGATTGGCGTTTTCAGCGTCAGGTTCCACCTCAATTTCCGGGTCGGCCTCATCCTCCCAGGTTACGAGCAGCTTGTCCTCACCGGGTTGGAAGCCCATGACGGTCACGTCTTCGTCACCCGGGCTCAGCACGATGTCATCGGCGCCCTGCCCACCGGTCACCACATCCCCGCCGCCTGCCACAATGGTATCGTCACCAGCGCCGCCATTCAGGAAATCCTTTTCGGCCGCGCCGTCTTCGATACCGAGGACAAAGTCGTCGCCGTCGCCCCCAAAGATCGTATCCTCACCTGCGCCACCGTTCAGGGCATCGTCCCCGAACCCGCCCTGCAATGCGTCGTCATCTGCCCCGCCTGTCAGAGTATCGTCGCCCTGACCGCCATAAAGTTCGTCTTCGCCTTCGCCGCCATCCAGAGTGTCGTCCCCGAAATGGCCGAACAGGGCGTCGTCCCCCTGATTGCCGAACAGAAAGTCGTCATCAGCCTCTCCGTGCAGAACATCATCACCCTGACCGCCCGAAATCGTATCCGTACCGTCGCCCCCGTGCAGAACGTCGTCGCCCTTGCCGCCGTCGATGGTGTCATCGCCGCCAAACCCGTTGACCTGATCGACACCGTCCTGTCCGGTGATCTGGTCCGGGCCATCGCTGCCGGCAATTACGAGGTCTCCTTCGAATTCAGAGATTACGGTGCCAGTGGACGGGGTTTCGATATCGGGATTCACCGGGTCTTCGACGTTTTCGCCAATCTCAAGAAACTCTCCGGTATCGGGTTCAGTTTCTGCGTCATCATTGGGGTCGTCCTCTGATACGTCCTCGTCTTCGATCAGCATGTCGCTCATCGCGTATGCAGTACCGCCGATGGCGGCGAGTCCGATCAATCCGGCCAGAAACATGACACCCCTCCGATCGCAGAATGCTCCGAGGGTGAACATCCCATGCAATCGGCAATCGGATCAAAGTCAAGTTATTGAAATGGTTAATACTTTATTGCCATTGCTCTGGCTGTTGGCTGTAGGCGATATAGAGCGGGTGCTTGGGGTGGCCGTCTTTGGTCAAACCCAGATGGAACAGCGGCTGGCTGGTCCGGCGCAGCAGGGTCTCCACCGCCGGGCCCCGGTTCAGATGCGCACCATGGGTGCCCCAGGCAGCGATGACCTGATCGGCCCACCGAACACCTTCCAGAATGGCGGCGTCATTTTCCGGGCCTACCGGATCGGCAGCAGCGCGCATCTTGCGCGGATCGGTGTCGCGCCAGGCAAAGATGTTGGTTACCTGAAACGCGCCAAACCCCAGCGCTCGGGCACGGCGTTCGCAGCGTTCCACTGTCGGGTCGTTCTGCACTTCGGTCGCGGTAGACGGGTTCAACATGACAAACAGCGCCTTGCGCCCTGCCGGGTCCCAAACACGCGTCAGGCTATAGCGGTATTTCTCGCAGTCGGAATAGATGGCGGTCGAGGGCGCATCGCCCTTGGTGTGCGTTCGGGTGATCATGCCTTTCGCCTAACACGTGGTTCAGGCGGCGAACACCCGGCTGGGATGCAATTCGCCTGATTTATAAACCCCTACGGCAACGGCCTTGCCATCCAGTGAGGCCCATGCCTCGTCTCCGTATTCAACATCTGAGGCCAACACCATGCCCGGGTTACCATTGCGTAGACGGGTCGCGCCTTCGGGGGTGCATTTGAGCTCGGGCAGGTCCGACAGACCGGTTTCCAACGGGTGCAGATATTCGTCCAGCGCGGTGGTCTTTGCCATCTCGTCGATCTGTTCGATGCTCAGCCCGTCTTCGGCCTCGAACGGTCCGGACCAGATCCGGCGAAGTTCCCGGACGTGGCCATGACATCCCAGGGCTTCACCCAGATCGCGGGCGATCGAGCGGACATAACCGCCCTTGCCGCAGGTCATCTCCAGCACCACGTGATCTGCGTCGGGGCGATCGACAAGGATCAGTTCCTCGACCCAAAGGGGCCGGGCGGTCAGTTCCACATCTTCGCCATCGCGGGCCAGTTTATAGGCGCGCTGGCCGTCGATTTTCACGGCGGAAAACTTGGGCGGGACCTGCATGATGTCGCCCAGAAACGGGGTCAACGCCTGCTTGATGTCTTCATCTGACGGGCGGGCATCGCTTTCGGCAATCACTTCGCCCTCGGCATCGTCAGTGTTGGTGGCCTGACCCAGACGGACAGTGAAGGTGTAAGCCTTCAAAGCATCAGTGATGTAGGGAACGGTCTTGGTCGCCTCACCCAGAGCCACGGCCAGAACGCCGGTGGCCTCGGGGTCCAGTGTACCCGCATGGCCTGCCTTCTTGGCGTCCATGGCCCAGCGCACTTTGTTGACCACGGCGGTCGAAGTCATGCCCGCGGGCTTGTCCACCACCAGCCAGCCGGAAATGTCCCGACCCTTGCGTTTGCGTCCCATTTAGCACCTTCAATCTTGCTGAGGCGCGCGACCTAGCGGATCGCCATCGCCCTGTCAATTTCAAGGTGCGTCTTCGACCACACCCACTATAGGCCCCAGCGAAAACCCGACATCGGACCGATTGTTCGCGCGGTCATACATGCGAGAGATATTGCCATCGAAGAACAGCGCATTCGGAGTTTCCAGCACGTCCCGGAACAGACGGCCGAATTCGTGGAACGTGACGTAATCTTCGGAAATCGCAAACACCACACGGGTGCCATCGGCGCTGGTGCCCACTCCGTTGCGCACATAGAGCGAGGTCGAATCGGGCAGGAACCGGGGATGCAACTCGCCATTGATCACCAGCATCGGGCCGGATTGGCTGGCGTACCGGCAGTCGGGGGCATGATCGAGGAAATCCAGCGTCTCGTACACATCAGCACGGCCCTCGCGGATGCAGAAAACGCCGTTGGGCAGCAAGCCAAAATTGCCGGGGCCGGGGTTGGAGATCACCCGCATGACCTCTTTGCCGTTCTCGACATAATGGCCGACGGGCGACCGGTCATCGTGATACATGCCCGCGTTCATGGCAAAGGCCAGACGCTCACCACCGGGGGCCAGCGCCTCGTTCACCGACGAGAAATGCCCCAGAAGATCCCCATTCTCATCGTTGAGAAACAGGCGCAGGTCTTCGGTTTCCGCGTCGACTTCGCAGACGGTATAGCGTTTGTCATCATGGGTCAGCTTTTCGCAAGTAACCGCAGAGGCTTGCACGGCCCAGACAACCGCGCCCAATGTGACAAGTACCCGGATCACTCGTCCAGATCGCGGCGCACCGCGTCCTGTTCGAACATGCGGCGGGTGTCGTCCAGACGGTCGAACGTGTCATCAAGCCGGAACCGCAGATCGGGCGAGAATTTCAGGCCGACCTTCTTGCCAACCATGCGCCGAAGTTCACTTTTGTTGCGGGCGAGCAGTTCGATCACATCCTCCTGCCCCTTGCCGCCCAATGGCAGCACATAGGCGGTGGCGATCTTCAGATCGGGCGAGGTGCGCACCTCGCCTACGGTGATCGACATGCGGTTCAGTTCGGTGTCGTGGACATCTCCGCGCGCCAGAACTTCGGACAGGGTGCGGCGGATCAGTTCGCCGACACGCAGCTGTCGTTGGGACGGGCCGGGGCCATCATGGAATTTGTTCTTTGCCATAAACCCCGATCTAAGCGCAAACCGGGGCTTTGCCAAGCGGGCGCGAACGGGGTAGGAGGCTTTGAGCAGTTTGCAGCAAGGGAATACCGCCATGACCCATATTCCGGGGATCGTCATCACAGGAGCTTCGGGCCGTATGGGGCAGATGCTGATCAACACCGTAACCGACAGTGATCAGGCGCGTCTGGTCGGCGTGATCGAGCGCAAAGGGCATGACTGGGTCGGTCAGGATGTGGGCGAAGCCATGGGTGGCCAGGCGCTGGGCGTCAAAGTTACCGATGACCCGCTGGAAGCCTTCGCGCAGGCACAGGCGGTGATCGACTTCACCGCACCCGAGGCGACGCTGGAGTTTGCTGCTCTGGCGGCGCAGGCCCGGTGTGTACATGTGATCGGCACAACAGGTATGACCGACGAACAGATCGCGGCGCTGGAACCTGCCTCGCGCCACGCCGCGATCATACGGGCAGGGAACATGAGCCTTGGCGTCAACCTGCTGGTGCAACTGACCAAGAAAGTCGCGGCTGCACTGGATGAGGATTTTGATATCGAAATCATCGAAGGGCACCATCATCACAAGGTGGATGCACCATCCGGCACCGCTCTGATGTTGGGCGAGGCCGCTGCCGAGGGACGTGGCGTCAAACTGTCGGAGGTGTCCGACCGGGGTCGCGACGGCATTACTGGCGCTCGCAAACGTGGCGACATCGGCTTTCACGCCATTCGCGGCGGCGACATCGTGGGCGAGCATGACGTGTTGTTCGCCGCCCCCGGTGAACGCATCGTTCTGCGCCATCTGGCCACCGACCGCGCTATCTTTGCCCGCGGCGCGCTGAAAGCGGCTCTGTGGGGACAGGGCAAGGCACCCGGCCAATATGACATGGTCGATGTATTGGGGCTTTAGGCGCTAAGTTCAATTTTACGCAGTCGCAACAACAAAGAATGCTGCAATTCAAATGGCTGCCGCCAGTCGGTTAAAGACTCATGACCAGCGGATGACGAGGGCCGCGAAAGCGACTGCATGCAGAAAAGTCTTGGGACAGGACCGTATCAGTGACATTGCCAGCAGTACCTAAAAACACTCTCGGGCATAATGAAAAAGCAATAGTAGCGAAACGGGACCTCCCATGAACAAAGAAATTAGGGTTGCGGCTTGAAGGTTGTCATACATCAAGGGTTTCACAAAACAGGAACCAGAACCCTGCAAACTATGTTGTTCAGGAACCGCTCCCGGCTTAAGAGCCGAGTGAACTTTCTTGTCCCCCGTGACCTGAAAGAAGCGGGGTTTGCCGCCCGGCGCTATTCCATTTTGCAAGAAGACAGGGTCCTTGCGAGATTCCGCAAAAGATTTCGTCAAGCTCTTGCTCCTTTCGAAGGTCAAACAGACACGCCTCTTCTTGTCAGCAGCGAGGAGTTTGCCGGCCTGATACCGGGGCGAAACAACGTGTGGTCATATTCGCAGACGCACGTTTTGGCTGATGCTGTGCTAGACGAAATTGACAGGTTCGCGAACGGCAATGCGCGTACCACATTCTTGTTCACGACGAGAAACCGCGCTGACTGGATCAGAAGCGTTTATTGGCAAAACATCCGCTCGAACAGAATCCGAGAGGACCTTTCGGAGTATGCTGATCTTTTGCAGCAGGGTACAGACCTTGAAGGTGTGGTAAGCCGCGTCAAAAACGCCGTGTCTTCGAGGGCTGACGTCCTGTCCTTAAACGTTTCGGAGCTCAACGATCGATTATTTCCTGTGGCAAAGGCGCTATCGATGCTGAACGTAAGGTCTGATGATCTGACGCCTGTCAGTAATCTGAATGTTCAGCCGGTTGGAGTCGCAGAGTACTTTCTGGAGTTGAACCGCTCACCCATGACCGATGAAGAAGTGATGGCGGCAAAACGAGCCCATTTGGACAGTTTGCGGACCTCTTAACAGTGCGCTTCTGCTCATCTCGTGCAAACTGTCTTGATGCTTCGGGGTCGGATTATGCCGCTACGTCGCGCGCCCTAATTCTAACATCGGCATTGTAATCGACATCATGTCGCAGCCTGCCATTACAGGCAATGACATCGATGGCAACGGGCAGGGGTTGATCCTGAGTGAAACCACGCACGGCGGAACCGCTCTCACGGTGAATTGCGCCGGTTTTCGCCGGTTCGATCCCATCTGAGTCTCTCTTGCGCACGTACAAAGTGACGCAGAGGTTTGCGGCAAAGATCGTGGGAACTTGAAATGCGTTTCCCTAAGGCGGTGCGCTTGGTCAAAGATCGCGGATCTTGTCGGCGCGCAGGGGGCAGGCGAGGTAGACGCCGAACTCCTGCCCGATATCGGCGCTGACACGCGCGTGAACTGCGCCCTGACGGTCGAGAAACCGCTGGTTGTTTTCAACCGGGAAAATCCCCTCATGCCAGATGCCGGGATGAATATAGAGGCCACGCGAGCCATCACACCAGAACGCCACCACCTTGTCCGGGGTCAGATTGTCGCCGGGCAGGGCCGCGGGCACGATGAAGGGCTTGTTGCCCAGCGGCCAGAACATCTGCCCGCCGTCGGGGTGATAGTTCATATGCCACAGCAACACTTGATCCCGCGGGGCCGTTTGCCGGTCGGTTTGCGCCTGCTGAGGGTCGGCTGACCAACCTAGCACGTAATGGCCTTTGACCGCCTCGTTCTCACCGTAAAGCACGTCACCCTGCCAGTCGCATTTGAACGTGCCTTCAACCCAGCCGCCTTCGTCACCCGTGCCTTCGTCAATCGGTCGCCAGCCCTGCTGCGGCCAGCGTACGATCTCGATTTCAAAGGTTTCGGGGTCTTCGACCAAACAGCCGTAACCCTTGACCGATGTGTCCGTCGCACGGATCAGGGGAACCTCGTGCCACGGCAGCGAGGGTTTCGAACTGGCCTCGAAGATGTACTCGGGTGCAGTCATGATGCACCCAGATGCCTGTCGACCATGCGCTGAACCATCGGTGCGAAATGGGCGAAGTCCGGTGTCTCCATATCCGCGCGTTTGCCGGCCTCATCCAGATACCGGACCTGAATGATCTCTTTCTGGTTTGGATTGGATTCGAACGCGGCGACTTCCTCAGCGCTCATCGGGCCGCCTTGCAGCTCCAAGGTATGGACCGAGGCGGCGGAGAGGCGGTTGAAATACTCGGGCTTGGTGGCGCAGAGATACCGTTTCGCGGCCACGTGATATCGACAGCAATCGGTGATGACCGAGGGGAAGAACTGTTCCAGAACTTCCGCACCTGCATCCTCATGGTGGCGGTCTTCGGTATCATCGGGGTGGTAGGTCCCGAACTCGGATGTGAAATGGCCGATATCATGCAACAGAGCGCCGACGATGATTTCCTCAGGCTGACCGTTCTGTTCGGCGATGGTGGCGCCTTGCAGCATGTGCTGGGCCATGGTGACGGGTTCACCAAGATATTCCTCACCGCCGCGGCGGTGGAAAATATCCCCGATGAAGGCGACGATATTGTTTCGGCTCAGGGTCGAGAAATCGGGTTTCATTCCGCTGCCTCCGGCTGCGTCATCTCTATCGCCGCCAAAGTCGACAGCAACCCGTCCTTGTCGGCATAGCACCCTTGCAACCAACGCGAACCTGCACCGGAATAGCCCAGTCGTGCGTGCAGAACACGGGTGTTGTCGACGATGAAGCTTTCGCCCGGCTCCAGTTTGAACGACACGCCCATGGCCGGATCGTCGATGATCTCGCCCAGTTGACGATAAGCGGCGTAATAGGCCTCCATCCTGTCGAACGGGACGTCCACGAAGGGCGCGGATGAGCGGTTGTTGAACCGGATGCCGACCAGTTCTCCATCCGGCGACAATTCGATCATCGGACGGCGAGATCGCAGGCAGACACCGTCTGACCCCTTGTATTCGAAGCGGGCGGGGTAGCCTGCCAGCAGGGCAAAGCCCTCGGGGTTCTGCGCACGCAGCTTTTCGGCAGCGCGGAAGCCGTCGACAACGATCGAGTCGCCCCCTTCTGCGCTGTTTTCCAGACAGTAAAGGATTTGTAGCGTCGGTACAGGGTCGCGATAGGGGTTGTCGGTGTGGGCCTGCAAGCCAAGCCCGGTATAGGCGAGGTTGGTCGGGTTCACTTCCGTCCGAACCTCGAAATAAGGGCCATAGTTTGTTTCGCGGACGTAGCCGAACAGGTCGGCCACTTTTAGAAGCGACTCTGGTTCGGTTGGCCCGCCCGCCAGCTTGGCAAAGCCGTAACTCGCCACAGACGCCAGCCAGTTGCGTTTGGCCGCAGGGCGGGCATGAACCTCGTTCCAATCGCCAGAGGGTGCGGTGATCCCGCCTTCCCAGGTGATGATGCCGGGGCCAGTGCGGCCCAGCGTATCATCACGTTCGCAATCATAGTTGTGTTCTGCCAGCCATTCGGCCGGGAAGGTAACGGTTTTGTCCTCGGGCTGGAACGTGACCTGAAGGTTGCCCGCGACAACTTCGGCGGAACTGACCGAGATGTCAGCAGGGATATCGCCGACGGTGATCAGTCGCTGGCCGTTGCCCAGGGCGCGGGTTTCCGGATCCAGCGCGTTGTCGCGCAACCAGATGGCGTGAAAGCGGGCTTGCGTTCCCGTGTCGAACGCGACGGTGACGACCGAGGTGTCATGAGTGGCGGTGCGCAGCATTGGGGCCTCCTGTTCGGCGCGAACTTTGGTTGAGCAGATACGCCGTTCGTGGCATTACGACAATTAATCCTTATTTCGGCTGAGGCTTGGAAAATATAATGGCTAAGAAAAAGATCGGACTGCCGCCACTGGACTGGTTGCGCGTGTTCGAGGCCGCCGGGCGTCTTGGTGGGTTCTCGGCAGCGGCCAAGGAATTCGGGCTGACGCAGGCCGCTGTCAGCCAGCGGATCGGTAATCTAGAAGCCTGGCTGAGCCGATCCTTGTTTGTGCGCGAGGCGCGGGGCGTGTCACTGACGGTCGAAGGTGAAAGTTATCTGCCCTTGGTGCAGGACAGCCTTCGTGCGCTGGAGCGCAATACCGAGGACCTGTTTGGCAAATCCCCGCGCGAGCTGCGCGTGGCCGGGTTGTCGTCGAGCATCCACGCATTGGTTCTTCCGGCGCTGACCAAGTTTCAGGAGGTGCAGCCCAAGGTTCGGGTAATGACCGACTCGGTCGCACGCCGGTCGTCTTTGGACGAAGAACGAACCTGGCTGCAAATCCGATATGGTCGGGGCTTGTGGGCCGGGCGCGATTCAGCCTTGATCGCGCATGAGGTCCTTGCTCCCCTTGCGGCACCGGGTGTTGACTGGGGCGCCCCACTGATTGATCTGCGCGGAGAACGCCCCGGTTGGAGAGAGTGGAGCCAGAAGAACGGCCAGCAGGACCTGCCGCCTTCAAAAATCAGCTTCGATTCGATGGAACATGCGATTTCGGCAGCGCGGCGCGGCATGGGAGTGGTTCTGGGATCGGTTCCGTTAGCCTCTGCCGATCTGCAGGAGGGACGGTTGCGCCGACTGGATCTACCCGAATTGCACACCAAAGACGGGTACTGGCTGACGTGGCCTGAAGGCCGGGCGAAGTCCAAGAAACAACTTGCCCTGATCGAAGATTTCCTGAAGGCGCTGCGTGGTTGACCGTTCAGAAGTCGATGGCGATGCCCTTCTTTTCCCAATCACCGTAACGGGCCGGGTCCGGTCCGTCTCGACCACCCAGCTCTTTCGGCAATTCCTGGGCTTGGGCTGTGGCTTTGCGGCGGCGTTCTTCCGCTTCGGCCAGGGCGCGCTGGGCGGCGGGTGGCAAGTCTTTGCGGTCGTCACTCATGACATCGGGTTCCTTTCCGTGCACAGCCTTGATATACGCCCGCGTCCGCCATTGGCAATGCGGGCGCAGGTCACATGAAGGCGGTACCATGTTTAACAGCGCAACAGCAGCACGGCGCAGCGCAATCTATCTTCTGGATCAGGTTCTGGGCGAAGGTCGCCTGCTGGCCGAGTGTCTGGCGGCGGGCGCAGTGGATCGGTTGGAGCCCGAGGACCGCGCGCGCGCTCAGCGCCTGGCTTTGGAAACGCTGCGTGGGCTGGAACGTGCCGACCGCCTGTTGGACAATCACCTGAACCGCACGCCTGCCCTGACGGTCCACAACGCACTGAGACTGGGGGCTGTCGAGCTTTGCAATGGCGAAGCCGCGCATGGCGTTGTCAATTCCATGGTCGAGATCGTCAGCCGTTCGCGCAAGCATAGTCGCCTCAAGGGGTTGGTGAATGCCGTTCTGCGCAAGGTTGCGGCAGAAGGCCCCGAGGCGTGGCCAAAGATGCGCGTTCCGCGTTTGCCGGATTGGTTGCGTGAGCCTCTGATCGCAGCGTGGGGCGCGGATGCTGTTACCGGAATGGAGCAGGCACATTTCGCGGGCGCACCACTGGACCTTACCTTGAAACCAGGGGCGGAAGGCCCTTCAGGCGAGATCCTTCCGACCGGGTCGCTGCGTATACACGACGCGGGTCAGGTCTCGACCCTGCCGGGGTACGAAGCAGGTGACTGGTGGGTGCAGGACGCCGCTGCGGCTTTGCCGGTTCGCATTCTGGACCCGAAGGCGGGCGAAAAAGTGCTGGATCTCTGCGCGGCCCCAGGTGGGAAAACGATGCAACTTGCGGCCGCAGGGGCTGATGTCACGGCACTGGATGTGTCGGAATCGCGGATGGAACGGGTGCGGGAAAACCTTGCAAGGACCGGCCTGAAGGCGAAGGTCGTTGTTGGCGATGCGCTGGAACACGAGGGCCAGTACGACGCGATCTTGCTGGACGCGCCGTGCTCGGCCACAGGTACGATCCGCAGGCATCCTGACTTGCCGTTTGCCAAGGACGGTTCGGACTTCGGCGGTCTGATCGAGCTCCAGTCGCGCATGTTGGCCCAGGCGTGGAGTTTGCTGAAACCCGGTGGGCGTCTGGTCTATTGCACCTGCTCCCTACTGCCGGATGAAGGTGAAGTTCAGGTGGAAGAGGCGTTGGGCATGTATCCTGACATGAGCGCGGATCGCGACGCGCTGAACGTACCCTGTGTTGAAACAGATTGGCTCACTGAAGAAGGCGGCTTGCGATTGCGCCCCGATTATTGGCTGGACCGGGGCGGTATGGATGGGTTCTATATCGCGTGCCTGACCAAATCCGCCTGAGCGCACGCTTTTCGATGACTTGACGATCAGCGCGGTCTATCGTTGGGTCTCAAGCGCCAGCAGAGCGTAAGGGGCAGAGTAACACGCGTCATGTCGAAATCGGACACCATGACCAGCCGGTGGATGCGGTTTCAGAACCGCTTCTATGCGCGCCTGAGCCAGCGGCATAAGGCGGTCACAGGGTTTGTTGCACAACCGGATCCGCGCTCGGTGGGTTCGTTTGCACGTGGGCGGCAACTGGTTGCCGGAAACCTGTTGTTCGCCGGGTATCTGGTCGAGGCCGAAGATACCGGGCTTTGGGACGTCACCGCCCCCAGCGCCGGCTTTGACGAAGAACGTCATGGTTTTGCCTGGCTGGATGATCTGGCTGCGGTCGGAGACATGCGTGCGCGGGAAAAGGCGCAGCGCTGGGTCTGGGGATGGATCGAGGCGCATGGGCGCGGGCAAGGCCCTGGCTGGGTGCCTGATCTGACCGGACGACGGGTCACGCGCTGGATCAACCACGCGTTTTTTCTGCTTCGAGGGGCGGATGAAAGGCAAAGCAAGCTGTTTTTCCGCTCGCTGGCCCAACAGACATGGTTTCTGTCCAAACGCTGGCAGGCCGCGACCCCGGGTCTGCCTCGGTTCGAGGCGCTGGCTGGACTGGTACAGGCCGGGCTGGCGTTGGAGGGGCTGGAGCACATGGCCGACCCGGCCCTGCGCGCCCTGGCCGGAGAATGTGACCGTCAGGTCGACGCGCAGGGCGGCATTCCAACACGCAATCCGGAAGAACTGCTCGAGGTCTTCACATTGCTCAGCTGGACTTCGGCGGCGCTGAACGATCTTGGGCGCGGGACGCCTGCCGCTCAGGCCAATGCGATCAAACGAATCGCGCCGACCCTGCGCAGCCTGCGCCATGCGGATGGGGCGTTGGCGCGGTTCCATGGTGGCGGGCGCGGTGTCGAGGGGCGTCTGGAACAGGCGCTTGCGCAAAGCGGCGTCAAACACAAGGCAGCCACTGCGTTGCCGATGGGCTATGCCCGGCTGGCAGCCGCACGCACCACGGTGATCGTGGATGCCAGCGTGCCGCCGTCGGGGGCGGCCTCCTACAATGCGCATGCTTCTACATTGGCGTTCGAGCTGACCTCGGGGCGGCGTCCGTTGATCGTGAACTGCGGGTCGGGGGCCAGTTTCGGGTTGGAATGGCGCCGCGCCGGACGGGCGACACCGTCGCATTCGACGCTTTGCCTGGATGGGTTCTCAAGCGCCCGGCTGGCCAACCCGGTGCCGGGGCGTGAAGCTCAGGCGCTGGTCGACGCGCCACAGGAGGTGCCCGTTGATTTCGAGGACGCGTTCGAGGGCATCCGCTTTATGGCCGGGCATGATGGATATGCCAAGGTGTTTGGCCTGACCCACGCGCGCACATTCGAATTGCGATTTGACGGTCGGGAACTGACTGTTGAGGATATTCTGCTGACCGCGACCGACAAGGCGAAGCGACAGTTTGACAAGGCGATGGATGCTTCGGGCCTCAATGGCATCGGTTACGACATCCGGTTTCATCTGCATCCTGATGTTGATGCGGCGCTGGATTTGGGCGGGGCGGCGGTGTCGATGGCGCTCAAAAGCGGTGAGATCTGGGTTTTCCGCCATGATGGCGTTGGAAAATTGTCCGTAGAGCCAAGCGTTTATCTTGAAAAAGGGCGTTTAAAGCCACGCGCGACAAAACAGATCGTTCTATCTGGCCGCGCAATGGAGTATGCGACGCGCATCCGGTGGACTCTGAGCAAGGCACAAGACACAGCCTATGCCGTGCGCGATACGCACCGGGACGAGCCAGAATTCGACTGACGCCAAAAGGACCTTTGGACCCATGACCGATCTTCACCCCGTGCGCCGCGCGTTGCTTTCCGTATCCGACAAAACCGGGCTAATCGAGCTGGGCAAGGCGCTGGCCGAGCGCGGGGTCGAGCTGCTGTCGACCGGTGGCACGGCCAAGGCGCTGCGTGATGCAGGGCTCGCGGTGAAGGATGTCAGCGAGATCACTGGCTTCCCCGAGATGATGGATGGTCGGGTCAAGACCCTGCACCCGATGGTGCATGGCGGACTGCTGGCCCTGCGTGACAATGACACCCATGTTGCAGCCATGAACGAACACGGCATCGGTGCAATCGATCTGTTGGTTGTGAACCTTTATCCGTTTGAAGCAACTGTGGCCAAAGGCGCAGGTTACGATGAGTGCGTCGAGAATATCGACATCGGTGGCCCGGCGATGATTCGCGCAGCGGCCAAGAACCATGCGTTTGTGAACGTGGTCGTGGACGTTGAGGATTACGACAAACTGCTGGACGATATGGATCAGCACGACGGCGCGACATGTCCGAAATTCCGCCGCAAGCTGGCGCAGAAGGCCTATTCCCGAACCGCCGCCTATGACACCGCAGTGTCCAACTGGCTGGCCGACGCGCTGGAGCTTGAGGCCCCCAGGCGTCGCGCGTTTGCCGGTGAATTGAAACAGACCTTGCGCTATGGCGAGAACAGCCATCAGCAAGCCGCGTTCTACACCGACGGCACCAATCGGCCCGGTGTGGCCACCGCTGTTCAGCATCAGGGCAAGGAACTCAGCTACAACAATATCAACGACACCGACGCGGCCTTTGAACTGGTTGCCGAGTTTGACCCCGAGCAGGGTGCCGCCTGCGCCATCATCAAGCACGCCAACCCATGTGGCGTGGCCAAGGGTGCAACCCTGCTTGAGGCCTACAAGGCCGCCTTCGACTGCGATCGCACCTCTGCCTTCGGCGGGATCGTGGCGTTGAATCAACCGTTGGACGCCGAGACCGCGCAGGAGATCACCGGGATTTTCACCGAGGTCGTGATCGCTCCGGGCGCATCGGATGAGGCCAAGGCCATCTTTGCCGCCAAGAAAAACCTGCGCCTCTTGACGACCGAAGCTCTGCCGGATGTGACCGCCGGTGGGAAAACCGTGCGTCAGGTGGCCGGTGGGTTGCTGGTGCAGGACAAGGACAACGGCTTTGTCGGCATGGATGATCTGAAAGTTGTAACCAAGAAGGCCCCGACCGACGAACAGATGCGTGACCTTTTGTTTGCCTGGAAAGTGGCAAAACACGTCAAGTCCAACGCTATCGTCTATGTCAAAGACGGCGCCACCGTGGGCGTCGGCGCGGGCCAGATGAGCCGTGTGGACTCGGCCCTGATCGCCGCTAAGAAAGCCGAACGTATGGCCGACGTGCTGGGCTTGGCCCAACCGCTGACCATCGGCTCGGCCGTTGCGTCGGACGCGTTTTTTCCCTTCCCTGACGGCCTGATGGAGGCGGCCGAGGCAGGCGCAACCTGTGTGATCCAGCCCGGTGGGTCCATGCGTGACGATGAAGTCATCGCCGCCGCGGATGAGGCTGGCCTTGCCATGGTCTTTACCGGCATGCGCCATTTCCGTCACTGATGCGGTCACGCCTGCTTCTCTGGGCGGCCCTGGCCGCCTTTGCGATCGACCAGATCAGCAAATACCTGGTCGTTCATGCCATGCGCGTGGCCGAACAGCCCGGTGGTATTGATGTTTTGCCACCGCTGCTGGTGTTCAAATACGGCGAGAACCGGGGCATCAATTTCGGCCTGTTCCAAGGGAACTCGGAGGCCGCGCGCTGGATTCTGATCGGAGTTTCCGTGGCGATCTGTGTTGGCGTGCTTGTCTGGCTCAGCCGTGCAGCCCCCTCAAGACTGATGCTGTTTTGTGGTGGTTTGTTGGTCGGCGGTGCGCTTGCGAATGTGGTGGACCGGGTCCTTTACGGATATGTACTGGATTTCCTGAACATGTCTTGTTGCGGCATCAACAACCCGTTTGTGTTCAACCTAGCAGATGTGTTCATATTTGCGGGTGCCATCGGGCTGGTGCTGTTTGACGGCAAAAAGGCCTCGTGACGCGCGGAATGATATGCGATAAAAGCCCCTGAAACAGGCTGGAGACACCAATGCGGATGCCGCGCGCCCTATTTGTTTTGACTGTTGTTGCTGCGGTTGCGGCGTGTTCGAATCCTGGTCTTCGGGATCTGGCGCCTCCGGGTCCGGGTCCGGATGAGTTTTCGGTGTTGCCTGTAAAACCACTGACTCAGCCTCAGGATTATGCCTTCTTGCCTGCGCCTACTCCGGGTGGCGCAAACCTGACTGATCCGAACCCCAATGCCGATGCTGTGGCTGCACTGGGCGGCAATGCCGCTGCACTAAACCCGAATACGGCTGTGCCGTCCTCGGATGCAGCGCTTGTCACGGCGTCCAGCCGCTATGGTGTTTCCCCCGATGCGCGGCAGGTGGTCGAGGCTGATGACGCCGCGTTCCGCAAACGCCGGGGGCGCTGGACCGGTCTGCGCCTGTTCCCGGTCGACCGCTATAGTCAGGTTTACGAAAAGCAATCGATCGATCCGTTCGCGGAAACAGAAGCTGCCCGTCGGGCCGGGATCGAAACCCCATCTTCGCCGCCGGGTGAATAATTCTTAACTTTCCGTCATCGGGCTTGAACCCGGGCCGCGTCACCGTAGTTTGAATACCAGAAACGAAACGGAGGATGCCCTATGGTTCGGGCCCTGGCCTTGTCGGCTGCCCTGATCGCTGCCACCCCGGTTTTTGCCGAGGACGGGAAAGAAGCGGTCACCACATTCACATTGGACAACGGAATGGATGTCGTTGTGGTCGAAGACCGCCGCGCACCAGTCGTACAACACATGGTCTGGTACCGTGCCGGATCCGCAGATGAGCCGATCGGATCGTCAGGTGTGGCGCATTTTCTGGAACACCTTCTGTTCAAAGGCACCGACACGCTGGCCCCGGGTGAGTTTTCGGCCACCGTGGCGGCCAATGGCGGCAACGACAACGCCTTTACCTCGTATGACTACACCGCATATTTTCAGCGTGTCGCTGCCGACAGGCTTGAGCTGATGATGCGGATGGAATCCGATCGGATGCGAAACCTTCGGCTGAATGAAGAGGATATTCTGACCGAGCGGGACGTGATTCTTGAGGAACGCAACCAGCGCACCGAAAACAATCCGCGCGCCCTGTTCGGCGAGCAGATGAGTGCGGCTCAGTATCTTAACCACCGCTACGGCGTGCCGATCATCGGCTGGATGCATGAGATGGAGGATCTGGATATGGAGGACGCGCTATCGTTCTACCAGACCCATTATGCACCCAATAACGCCATTCTGGTGGTCACGGGCGATGTTGATCCCGACGAAGTCCGCGCGCTTGCCGATCAGTATTACGGTGTGATTCCCGCCAACCCGGACCTGCCCGAGCGGGTGCGGTCACAGGAACCGCCGCAAACGGCCGAGCGCCGTCTGACCTTCAAGGACCCGCGCGTGGCCCAGCCTTACGTTCAGCGCAGCTATCTGGCACCGGAACGCGATCCGGGCGAACAGGAGAAAGCAGCGGCTCTGTTCTTGCTGGCCGAATTGCTGGGTGGAAGCACCACCTCTTATCTGAACGAAAAGTTGCAGTTTGATCAACAGAAGGTCGTCTACGCCGGGGCGTTCTATCGTGGTGTTTCGCTGGATGACACGACATTTGATCTTATTGTCGTTCCGGCCGAAGGTGTTTCCCTGCAAGAAGCCGAAGACGAAATGGATCAGGCCGTGGCAGATTTCATTGCCGAAGGTGTGAACGAAGACGATCTTGGCCGCATCAAGATGCAGTTGCGCGCGGCCCAGACCTATGCGCGCGACAATGTGGACGGCATCGGCAACCGCTATGGCCGGGCCCTGACCAGCGGTCTGACGGTCGAAGATGTGCAGGCCTGGCCCGAGATCCTTCAGGCCGTGACCGGAGATGAGATCATCGCCGCAGCCCGCGAAGTTCTGCAACCAGAGGCGTCGGTCACCGGCTGGCTGATGCGCGATGACGAGGTGACGCAATGAAACGGTTTATTGCAACGCTGATTGCCTGTTTGGTCGCCCTGCCGGCTTTGGCCGAGATCGAGATAGAAGAAGTGACCTCGCCCGGTGGCATCAAAGCCTGGCTGGTCGAGGATCATTCCATCCCATTTGCCGCGCTGGAACTGCGATTCCGTGGTGGCACATCGTTGGACGACCCTGACAAACGCGGCGCGGTCTACCTTATGAGCGGGCTGATCGAAGAAGGTGCGAGCGACATGGATGCGCGGACCTATGCCCGTGAGCTGGAGGCTCTGGCCGCCTCATTCCGATACAATGCCGGCGACGATTCAGTTTCGATTTCCGCGCGTTTTCTGTCCGAAAACAGGGATGAAGTGGTTGATTTGCTGCGCACAACGATCCACGAGCCGCGTTTTGATCAGGATGCGGTTGACCGGGTGCGCGCACAGATTTTGTCGGGCCTGCGCTCGGACCAGACTGACCCGAACGAAATCGCGGGGCGCAATTTTGCGCAGATGGCCTATGGAGATCACCCCTACGGATCCGAAGGGAAAGGCACCATTGAAAGCGTCTCGGCCCTGACGCGTGACGACGTGGTCGCGGCTTATGAAGGAGTCTTTGCCAAGGATCGCCTGTACGTGGCGGCCGTCGGCGATATCACGGCAGAGGAACTGGGTTTCCTGCTTGATACCCTGCTCGGCGACTTGTCGGACACCGGAAAGCCCATCCCCGGCAAGGCTGATGTCAACATTTCCGGCGGCGTCAGTGTTGTCGAATTCGACACGCCTCAGTCCGTGGCCTTGTTTGGTCAAGCAGGGATTGATCGGGACGATCCGGATTTCTTTTCAGCCTTCGTTCTGAACCACATTCTTGGCGGTGGCGGGTTTGAAAGCCGACTGATGCAGGAGGTGCGCGAAAAGCGCGGCCTTACCTATGGGGTCGGGACTTATCTGGTGCCCAAGGATCTGGCCTCGGTCTACCTTGGATCCGTGTCCTCTGCCAATGACCGTATCGCCGAAGCCATCGACGTAGTTCGCGATGAATGGGCGCGCGCGGCCACTGAGGGTGTGACGCAAGAGGAACTTGATGACGCCAAGACCTATCTGACCGGCGCCTATCCGCTGCGGTTTGACGGCAACGGACAGATTGCCGGGATCATGGTTGGGATGCAGATGGAAGGTCTGCCGATCGACTATATCGCCACCCGGAATGACAAGGTGAACGCGGTGACACTGGAAGATGTAAACCGGGTCGCCGACGAACTGCTCGACCCGGATGGTTTGCACTTTGTTGTCGTTGGCAAACCGGTTGGCATGGAAACAACGAACTGAACCTGTGGGGGTAAGCTGCGGCTTACCCCTTTTTCATGCTCCGCAGCATCTGCCCCATCATCTGGCCGAACTTGCCTGAGCCACGCTGATACAGCGCCCCGTCAACAGCCAGAACCGTACCACTGATGTAACTCGCCATTTCCGAGCTGAGGAACAGGCAAGCGTTGGCCACGTCCTGCGGCTGGCCCCAACGGCCCAGCGGCACGTCGCGGCGCAAGGCCTCACCAGCATCGGGAGTCGGGGCAAGGCGCTTGGCGCCTTCCGTACCTTCGATGAAGCCCGGCACGACCGAGTTCACGCGAATGCCCTCTACACCCCATTCCATCGAGAGTGTGCGTGTAATCTGGTCGACACCTGCCTTGGCGGCGCAGACATGTGCCTGACCCTCATAGGGTAGATAGGATTGCGGGGCCGAGATGTTGATGATGCTTGCACCCGGGCGCTTAAGGTATGGATATGCCCCTTTCATCACGTGGATCGTGCCCATCAGGTCGATATCGATCACTGTCTTGAACGCGTTGACTGACATTTCAGCAGCCAATGCCGGAAAATTGCCCGCCGCACCCGAGATCAGCACATCGAAATCACCAAATGCGTCGTGGAACTGCTTGAGACCCGCCGCCACCGCATCAGGGTCACGCACATCGAACGCCGCCCCGATCGCATCCTGTGCACCAGCGGCTTTCAGCGCGGCAACGGTGTCATCGACCTTTTCCTGCGACCGGCTGGCAACGGCCAGTTTGGCACCTGCGGCCGCGAAAGCCTCGGCAATGCCGCGGTTGATACCGCTGGTTCCGCCGATGACGATGACGGTTTTTCCCGAAAAATCCATATAGGCCTCCCTAGGCGGGGAGCCCTACTCGCCGTAGGGCACCCAGATGTTTTTCATTTCGGTCGAAGCCTGAAGGAAGCGGCGGGAATGGTCTATGCCCCAATCAAATGCCGTCGCGTTATTGACCCATGTCCGTTTCAGGTTCCCGGCAGAGACGACCTCGATCTCCTTCGACAGGTCGGTGGACGAGAACGACCAGACCGCATCCACATTCAGGTGCGAGGCCAGCGGTTTCGCCAGCTCTGCATGGCTGCCGGTCAGGATGTTGACCACACCCGCAGGCACGTCAGAGGTCTCGAGGATCTGGTAGAAGTCCGTCGCGGCCAGAGGGTATGGCTCGGACGTCACCAGAACTGTCCGGTTGCCCATCGCAATCGCAGGCGCCATGGCCGAGACCAGACCCAGCAGCGGCGCCTCGTCCGCACAGAGCGCGCCGATCACGCCCACCGGTTCCTTCATCGCAATCGCCACGCCCCGGATCGGAACGCCATGCACCTGACCGTCATACTTGTCGGCCCAGGCGGCGGCGGTGAACAGGCGCTGGATCGCGGCGTCGACCTCTTTCGCGCCGTCCTTGCGGCCGGTCATCGCGTCGATGCGCCCGACGAATTCATCCGCGCGGGCCGAGAGGTTCTCGCCGATATAGTACAGGATCTGCGCCCGAAGATGGCCGGTGGTCTTGGACCAGGCCTTGGCCCCCGCCGCGGCCTCTACCGCGTTTCGGACGTCCTTTCGGTTGGCAAGGCCCACGTGGCCCAGCAGCCCCGCCTTACCCCAGACCGGCTTCGAATAGCCGCTGTCAGGCCGCGCCTGCTTGCCTCCGACATACATCTTGGCCGTGCGGTCGATCGGATCTACCGGCGCACCTTCGCCGGTGACTGCTTCGACCTTCGCCAGCGGTTTTGCCTTGCCTTTGGGCTTGGTGTACGCGGCCAGTCCTTCCCAGCCTCCTTCTCGACCAAAGCCGCTTTCGCGTACACCGCCAAACCCGGCGGCTGCGTCGAACAGGTTGGTGGCGTTTACCCAAACCACGCCCGCGACCAGCTTGGGAGCGATGTCCAGCGCAAGGTTCACGTTCTCGGTCCAGACCGTCGCGGCCAGCCCGTAACGGGTGTTGTTGGCCAGTTCGACTGCCTCTTCCGGGGTGCGGAAGGTGGACGAGACCAGAACCGGGCCAAAGATCTCCTCCTGCATCAGAGGGTCCGAGGTCTCCAGGCCCGAGATCAAAGTCGGCGGATAGTAACACCCGTTCGCAGGTAAATCACACGCGGCCTGGTGAACGTGACCAGCAGTGTTGCTTTCGACCATGCCTTTGATGGTCTGCAACTGAACCGGGTCGACCACGGCGCCCACGTCGATGCATTTGTCCAGAGGATTGCCGACACGCAGCTTGTCCATCCGGGCACGCAGCTTGTCATGGAAACGGTCGGCGATGCCTTCCTGCACCAGCAGGCGCGAGCCCGCACAGCAGACCTGACCCTGATTGAACCAGATCGCATCGACCAGACCTTCGATGGCTGAATCAATATCGGCGTCGTCAAAGACGATATAGGGCGACTTGCCGCCCAGCTCGAGCGTCAGGGACTTGCCAGAACCGGCGGTGGCCTCGCGGATGCGGCGGCCCACTTCGGTCGAACCGGTAAAGGCGATCTTGTCCACGTCCGCGTTCACGATCATCTCGCCCACTGCGCCGTCGCCTGTCACGATGTTGACCACGCCCTTGGGCAGACCGGCCTGCTGGCAGATATCGGCAAACAGCAGCGCGGTCAGCGAAGTGTATTCCGCCGGTTTCAGAACAACAGTATTGCCCATCGCCAGTGCAGGCGCGATCTTCCACGCCAGCATCAGCAATGGAAAGTTCCACGGGATGATCTGGCCGCACACACCCAGTGCCTCAGCGTCGGGCAGCTCGCTTTCCATCAGCTGGGCCATGCCCGCATGAAAATAGAAATGCCGCTGCGCCAGAGGGATGTCGATGTCACGCGATTCACGGATCGGCTTGCCGTTGTCCAGGCTTTCCAGCACGGCAAACAGGCGCGAATGCTTCTGCAACAGGCGCGCGATGGCGTAGAGGTATCGCGCACGGCCCGCGCCACCCAGTTTTTCCCACTTGGTTTGCGCTTTGCGCGCGGCGGTCACGGCAGCGTCCACGTCTGCCTGTTTCGCTTGCGTCAGCTTGGCCAGAACCTCTCCGGTCGCCGGGTTGCGGCTTTCGAACCCCTTGCCGGGTTTGGTGAAGATACCATCGATATAGTGTCCAAACTTGTCACCCTGATCGACCAGCCAGGCCAACGCCTCGGCAGCGCTTTCGGGGGCGGGTCCGTATTCCATGGTTTCGAAAATCTCTTTGACTGTCATAGTTCTTGTCCTTTTCCGGGGCTTCGCCCGTTCAGCGCTGAAATCGTTCCACCGGAACGAGTTCCGGGCGCGCCTCACCCCATGGAGTGACGGTAACCGGCGGAGTAAGCGCCTGTCACATAGTGTTCCAACTGCCGCTCGATATCGCCCAACAGCGACGAGGCGCCAAAGCGGAACAGGTCGGGTTGCAGCCAACGGTCGCCAAGCTCGTCCTTGATCAGCGACAGGTAGACCAGCGCGTCCTTGGCCTTGGAAATCCCGCCCGCAGGCTTGTAGCCTACGCGATAGCCGGTGCGGTCGTAATAGTCACGGACCGCCCGGATCATCACCAGCGACACCGGCAGGGTGGCGTTGACGCTTTCCTTGCCGGTCGAAGTCTTGATGAAATCCGCCCCCGCCATCATGCAGACCAGCGAGGCGCGCGCGACATTACGCAGGCTGCCCAGTTCGCCGGTGGCAAGGATGGCTTTGACATGCGCATCACCGCAGGCCACACGGAAGGCCTTCATCTCATCGTACAACGCCTGCCAGTCGCCCGACAGCACATGCCGGCGCGAGATCACGATATCGATTTCCTCGGCCCCGGCTTTCACGCTCTCTTCAATCTCGGCCACGCGCAGGTGGAAGGGGGACAGGCCCGCCGGAAAGCCGGTCGAAACGGCTGCGACAGGAATTCCGGTGCCTGTCAGGGCATCCACGGCGGGTTCGATCATGTCGTGATAGACACAGACCGCCCCGGTGGTGATCGGTTGCATATCCAGCGCTTGCAGCACTGAAGGGGCAACAGGTTGCCGTGCCTTGGCACACAGGCGGCGCACGCGACCCACGGTATCATCGCCTGACAAGGTGGTCAGGTCGATCATCGTGATCGCCTTCAGCAGCCAGGCTGCCTGATATTCCTTTTTGACCGACCGGCGGCCCGGCAGGGTCGCGGCGCGGCGCTCGATAGCCGAGGTATTGGCCTGAACGGCGCGCACCCAGTCCAGATCCAGATCCATGCCAGGGTTCCGGGATTCGGTCACTTGCGGCAGATGCGCGGTGCGCACGGGGCTTTCTGAGCTCTGCGTATCCATTGTCACGTCCTTTGGGAGGTTTGCGACAAAATCGCACGGGAGACCGGGGAATGGAAGATGTAGACGGGCAATGATTGGAAAAATTTTGACCAAATGGACAAAAATAACGACTTTCTTGCGAATAATTCGCATTAGCGTTGACTTACTTGCGAATGGTTCTCATATTCAGTTCAACAGGAAGCAAAAGCTGAGGTCGAAGATGATTCGCCGGAATTTTCTTGCAGTATTGGCGCTGGCCGTATCCCTGCCAGTCACAGCCTGGGCCGATGCACCCTTCAAGGTGGTGGCCACGACGGGCATGATTGCCGACGCGGCACGTCAGGTCGGCGGTGATCAGGTTGACGTCAGGGGATTGATGGGTCCCGGCGTCGACCCGCATGCCTATCGCCAGACCCGCAGCGATATCGTGGCGATGACGCGTGCGGATCTGATCCTGTGGCATGGCCTGTACCTCGAAGCACAGATGGAAGATTTCTTCCATGACCTTGATCGCAAGCGAACCGTGGTTGCAGTTGCCGAAGGAATCGATAAGTCGAAGCTGCGCGCGCATGACGATTATGCGGACAAATATGATCCGCATGTTTGGATGACGCCCGAGTTGTGGCGGGACGTAGTGCTTGAAGTGCAAGCAGCCCTCACCGAGGTACGTCCTGAAGCGGCCGAGGTTTTTGCGGCGAACGCGCAGGCACACCTGGCAGATATCGATCGTCTGACAGCCTATGCGGACAAAGCTCTGGCGTCTGTTCCGGACAACAACAAGGTTCTTGTCACCGCCCATGATGCCTTTGGGTATTTCGGTGAAAGCTTCGGGTTCGAGGTTCTGGGAATTCAGGGCATCTCAACCCAGTCCGAGGCTGGCCTGAACCGGATTGGTGAACTGGTCGATCTGCTGGTTGACCGGAAGATTACGGCTGTTTTCGTCGAAAGCTCGGTCTCGGATCGTTCAATCCGCGCGCTGATCGAGGGCGCGGCTGCCAAGGGACATGAGGTGCACGTGGGGGGCGAACTGTTCTCGGACGCCATGGGTGAAGAAGGAACCTATGAAGGCACTTATGTTGGAATGCTGGATCACAACATTACGGTCATTGCCAATGCTTTGGGTGGTGATGTGCCGGATCGTGGAATGGACGGAAAACTGTCGGCGGGGTTTTGATCGATGCTGGATCTGATTAGCGACGAAGGTATGACCGTTGACGATAACGGGTTGGTCGACAGCCCCCTTGCCCTGCGCGGCCTGACGGTCTCATACGGTCAGAAACCTGCGGTGTTTTCAGTCGACATGACCGTACGGCCCGGGGCGATGACCGCGATCATCGGACCGAACGGAGCCGGGAAGTCCACATTGCTCAAGGCGGCGCTTGGCATCGTTTCCCCCCTGTCAGGTCAGGTGACCGTGTTTGGCCAGCCATTGGACACGCAGCGCGCACGTATTGCCTATGTACCTCAGCGCGCCAGCGTGGATTGGGATTTTCCAACGCGCGTCATCGACGTGGTTCTGATGGGCCTGTCGCGCGAACTTGGCTTGCTGGGCCGTGTGCGTGCCCGCCACAAGGCGTGCGCGATGGATTGTTTGCACCGTGTTGGAATGCGGGATTTCGCGGATCGCCAGATCGGGCAGTTGTCCGGCGGGCAGCAACAACGCGTGTTTCTGGCGCGCGCGCTGGCGCAGGGCGCTGATCTGTACCTTCTGGACGAACCTTTCGCAGGCGTGGATGCGGCCACCGAGAAAGCTATTATCTCGGTGCTGAAATCCCTGAAAGAGTCGGGCAAGACGGTTGTCGTGGTGCATCACGACCTGGCGACCGTGACCGACTATTTCGACCACGTCTTCCTGATCAATACACGTAAGGTGGCCGAGGGACCGGTGGCCGAGGCCTTCACGGCGGAAACATTGCAATCAGCATATGGCGGTCGACTGGCAACCGCGCAGATCGATCAGATATCGCGCGCGCTGGGGTAACGCATGCTTTGGGATGCTCTGACTCTTCAACTTGGTTACAACGCCACGCTGGTTGCCATCGGTGCAACCTTGCTGGGTGTTTCAGCCGGAGTGACGGGGACGTTTCTGTTCCTGCGCAAGCGCGCTTTGGTCAGTGATGCAATCAGCCACGCGACTCTGCCAGGCGTCTGTCTGGCTTTCATGGTGTTGGTCGCGCTGGGAGGGGACGGGCGCAACCTGCTGGGCCTGTTGGCAGGATCGGCCATCTCGGCCTGGATCGGCCTTCTCTGCATGAACTGGCTGACGCGTCACACGCGTTTGGCCGAGGACGCCGCCATCGGAGCGGTCCTGTCGGTTTTCTTCGGCTTTGGCATCGTGTTGCTGACTGTCATACAGACGATGGGCGTAGGCCGTCAGGCCGGATTGGAAGGCTTCCTGCTAGGGTCCACTGCCGGGATGCTCTGGGCTGATGCAATGATCATTGCAATCGGGGGGGCGGCGACGCTGCTGATGGTCATGATCATTCGTCGCCCAATGATTCTTGTCGCCTTCGATCCCGAGTTTGCTGCGGCCCGCGGGTTGCCGGTGCACAGAATTGATCTGGCCATGATGGGTTTGGTCATGGCTGTTACAGTGGTTGGCCTTAAAATCGTGGGTCTGATTCTGATCGTGGCTTTGCTGATCATTCCCGCCGTGACCGCGCGGTTCTGGTCCGAACGCTCGGACCATGTTGTTCTTCTTGCCGGAGTTGCTGGCGGGCTGGCCGGTTACATTGGCGCGGCCATTTCGGCCTCGGCGCCAAACCTGCCGACAGGGCCGATCATCGTTCTGGTCAGCTTTGCCTTCTTTGTCGTGTCTTTGTTTTTTGCACCGATACGTGGCGTTTTGGCTGCGGTGTTACGTCATCTGCGCTTCCAGCGTCGGGTGCATATTCGTCAGGGTCTTTTGGCCTTGGCGCAAGGGCAAAAGATTTACGAGCCCCTGACCCTGCGCTTGCTGCGCCGCGCTGGGCTGGTGCGCGCGGACGGCGTTGCGACCGACATCGGCAAAGCTCGCGCGGCCAAGGCGTTGCGGGACGAAAAGCGCTGGGAAATCGTGCGCGCAGATCAGGCGCACGAGGCGACAGCCGCGCTTTATGATGGGTTACGGGACATCGAAACCGTCCTGACCCGCGATCAGATCGCCGAGATAGACCACCGCATCGGCGGGCCAACGGGGGTGCCGGTATGAGTGGTGAAGAATTCGTCCCCCTGTCTCTGACGCCGTTGTTGATTGGTACATTCGCGGCCATTGCCTGCGCATTACCTGGCAATTTTCTGGTGTTGCGCAAACAGGCATTGATCGGAGACGCGATCAGCCATGTGGTGCTGCCGGGAATTGTTGTGGCGTTTCTGATCACAGGGACGATATCGACCTGGCCGATGATGCTGGGCGCGGCAGGCGCTGCCGTTGTGGCCGTGGTGCTGATCGAAGCCATTCGCCGATTGGGTCAGATCGAACCCGGGGCCGCCATGGGCGTGGTCTTTACCACCATGTTCGCCGCGGGCGTCCTGTTGCTTGAGCAGACGGATACGTCGACGGTGCATCTGGATGTGGAACATGCGCTTTACGGCAATCTCGAAAGCCTGATCTGGCTGGACGCCACCGGATGGTCGTCCTTGCTGGACAAAGAGGCGCTGTCCGGGTTGCCCCCGGAATTACCCCGCATTGCGCTGACACTGGTCGGTGTATCTTTGTTCACATGGCTTTTCTGGCGGCCGCTGAAGATCTCTACCTTCGATGAAGGCTTTGCTCGGACCATTGGCATTCGCACCGGCGTTCTGGGCATGGCACTGGTCATCACCGCGGCAATTGCGGCGGTGGCGGCTTTTGACGCGGTGGGCTCGATCATCGTGATCGCCATGTTCATCTGCCCGCCCGCCGCGGCACGGATGTTGACCAACCGGCTGGAAGCGCAGATTGCCTGGAGCGTTGTGTTCGCCATTGCCGCGGCGGTGTCGGGCTATGTACTTGCAGGCTATGGCCCGCTGTGGCTGGGTGGTGCGGATGCCGTCAGCGCGTCGGGTATGATCGCCACGATGTCAGGCCTGATTCTCGCTTTGGCAGCGATGTTCGGCCCCTGCCGGGCTCGGATCGGCGCTCACATGTCTGTCTAATCGAGCATTTTCCCGCCACACTTGCCCATACGCCATCGGCCAAACTCTGCCCAGAAACTGAGCGGGAGAATCTTAAGCAGATTTTCCAACACGTGCATGATACATCCTGCCCCATTAATTAGCTGAAACACACCACTCACTTGGCACGTCCGGGTGATCCGGAATGAAGCCTCGTTCGCGGACACCCGGACGCCCCCTCCCTTCAAATGTACTGTTCAAACCGGTGGCAGAATCGTGCGCGACTATGCTAGGTCTAGGGGTATGGCCCAGGCAAACCCCAATATCGGCGAAAAACGCCCCGTGATTAAGCAGCTCGATGATGCCGCAATCAACCGCATCGCGGCTGGTGAGGTGGTGGAACGACCGGCCTCGGCGGTCAAGGAACTGGTCGAGAACGCAATCGATGCAGGGGCCACCCGGATTGCCATCGATGTTGCCGATGGTGGCAAGACCCTGATCCGTGTCACGGATGATGGGTGCGGTATCTCGGCGGAAGATCTTCCGCTGGCCTTGTCCCGCCATGCCACGTCAAAGATTGACGGGTCGGACCTGCTGAACATCCACACTTTCGGCTTTCGGGGCGAGGCTCTGCCGTCCTTAGGGGCCGTCGGGCGTCTGACCATAACCAGCCGCGTTCCCGGCGCGGATGCGGCGCAGGTGCACGTCGCGGGTGGCAAGATGGATGCGGTCAAACCCGCCGCCCTGCGCACGGGGACTGTGGTCGAACTGCGCGATCTGTTCTACGCCACACCGGCCCGCCTGAAATTCATGCGCACCGACCGGGCCGAGGGGCAGGCAATCACCGACATAGTGAAACGGCTGGCCATGGCCGAACCTTCCGTGACATTTACCTTGCGAGATGTGTCCGGTGGCGGAGAGGGTCGCGTGACTTTTCGCGCGGATCGCGAGAACGGAGATCTGTTTGATGCGCTCCACGCCCGACTGGCCCGCGTGATCGGGCGCGAATTTGCAGAAAACTCCTTGCAGATTGATGCCACACGTGAAGGCATCCGTCTTTACGGCTACGCCGCTCTGCCAACCTATTCGCGGGGCGCAGCCGTGGCACAGTACCTTTTCGTCAACGGACGCCCCGTGCGCGACAAGATGCTGACCGGCGCGCTGCGGGCGGCTTATTTCGATTTCCTGAGCCGCGACCGCCACCCGGCTGCGGCTTTGTTCATCGACTGCGACCCCACGCTGGTTGACGTGAACGTCCACCCTGCCAAATCCGAGGTCCGGTTCCGAGATCCCGGTATTGCGCGGGGGCTGATCGTTTCCAGCCTGCGCCATGCTTTGGCGGAAGCCGGGCACAGGGCATCCTCGACCGTTGCGAATGCGACGCTGGGCGCAATGCGGCCGGAACCGGCACAGCCGGCACCTGCGCGGGTTTATCAGATGGATCGCCCGTCGCCTGCCGCGCGCACGGCGGCGTTTCGTCCGCAGGCTCCGGGATTTGCCGAACTGGCCAACGACTACAGTGGCAGCATTGTCGAGCCGAATCCGATTGCACAGGTCGCCGAGATTCAGGAGCAGCCTCAGGCGAAGGATCTGCCGCTTGGTGCAGCCCGCGGACAGGTGCATGAGAATTACATCATTGCTCAGACCGCCGATGGCATGGTGATCGTAGATCAACATGCTGCACATGAACGGCTGGTTTATGAAAAGCTGAAAACGCAGATGGCCGAGAATGGCGTCGCGGCGCAGGCCCTGCTGATTCCGGAAATCGTGGAATTGTCCGAAGGGGATTGCGCCCGCCTGATGGCCGTCGCAGATGATTTGACGCGCTTTGGCTTAACCATCGAACCCTTCGGTGGAAGCGCCATTGCCGTACGCGAAACCCCTGCCATTCTGGGCGAAGTCGATGCGAGGGCGATGATCCTCGATATCCTGGATGAACTCGCGGATCAGGGTGAAAGTCAGATGGTGCAGTCAAGGATCGAGGCGATCCTCAGCCGTGTGGCCTGCCATGGGTCGATCCGATCCGGTCGTCGGATGCGCGCCGAAGAAATGAATGCCCTGCTGCGCGAGATGGAGGCGACGCCGCATTCCGGCCAGTGCAACCATGGGCGACCAACCTATGTGGAACTTAAACTCAGCGATATCGAACGCCTGTTCGGGCGCAGTTGATCTGGTTTCAAACATGGCTTAACAAGATAGAAACAAAACGAGAACAACCTGAGCCCCATGATCCAGATTGCAGGCACTGAGATGGCGTTGAATGATCCCGTGATACTGACCGTGGGTGGCGTGGTAGCGTTGATTCTGCTGCTGCTGTTCCTGTCGTTGCGGGCGGCCAACCGCTCGGCCCGGATGGCGGAACCTCTGGCGCGGCAGATGGCGCATCTGGGTCAGCACGTCCAGCAACTGGGCCAGGGACAGGAACAGTTGCGCGGCGGCCTTCAGCATGTCTCGGACACTCAGGCCAACGCGCAGATGCAGGTGATTCAGACGGTCGAGGCGCGTTTGGCTTCGGTCCAGCAACAGATGAATGACCGGCTGGCGGATAATGCAATGAAATCGGCGCGTGCGCTGGCCGAGATGCAGGAACGGATGAAAGAGACGTTGCATGGCTCGTCGAAACAGACGGCGACCTCGCTGACCCAATTGCAGGAACGTCTGGCCGCCATCGACAAGGCGCAGGACAATATAACCAAACTGTCGGGCGATGTGCTGTCTTTGCAGGATATCCTGTCGAACAAACAGAGGCGCGGGATGTTCGGGGAAATCCAGCTGAACGATATCGTGTCCAAGGCGCTGCCCGCTGACAGTTATTCGCTGCAGGCCACATTGTCGAACGGCAGGCGGGCGGATTGCCTGATTCACCTGCCGAACCCGCCGGGACCGATCGTGATCGACGCAAAATTCCCTTTGGAGGATTTCGAGGCGCTGGCCGCTGCGCAGACGAAGGCGGATGTGGATAGATGCCTTCGGGCCTTCGGCGCAGCGGTGAAAGTGCATATCAATGCGATTTCCGAGAAGTACATCCTGGATGGGGAAACCGCGGACGGTGCTTTGATGTTCGTGCCGTCCGAAGCGATTTATGCCGAGCTGCACGCCCGTCTTCCCGACGTTGTACGCGAGGGGTTCGCCGCGCGGGTCTGGATCGTGTCCCCGACCACGTGCATGGCCACGCTGAATACCATGCGGGCGATCCTGAAAGATGCGCGTATGCGCGAACAGGCCGGTGCAATACGCAAAGAGTTGGGGCTGCTGCATAAGGATGTGGACCGCCTGGGTGATCGCGTCTCGAACCTGGATCGTCATTTCGGGCAGGCGGCCAAGGATATCTCAGAGATCAAGATCAGCGCCGAAAAGGCAGGCCGCCGTGCGCAGCGTCTGGACAATTTCGATTTTGAAGAAATCGAGACGAAGGCCGAAACTGACGTTGTGCCCCTTGCGAGACACGAAGGTTGAAATCTATTGGATGGACAGGTCCAGATTGTACCCTACGGTTTTACCGGTGTCCCTGTCATTACCCATCAGATAGACGCGGATCGTATAGTCTCCATCTTCGGGCAGATTGATCCGGGCGGTGTTGCCGTCGATCGATCCGTTATAGATCGCGACACCGTCGCTGCCTGGCGGCAGGATGTTGAAATAGATCACGCCGTTACCATTGGTATCGCTGACCTGAAGATCGGCAAACATCTCCTGCCCGGTTTTGGCGCCAAGCGTATAGTCGAAGTACTTATCTCCTGAGATGGTCCCACTGACCATGGTTCCATAATTGCCGGGCTGAAACTGAACCTCGGCCGACATTTGGGCCGAGACGACGGGCGCGACTGCAACGAGAAGGACGGATACAAGAAGTCTTCCGAACATGATCATTCCTTTCAAAACACGCCTTGCGCGGGGATCGCAGGCAACTTTAGATACGCAGGAAGGGCTGGAACAGGCGCGGCATCAGCTTGTTGAACTTCAACGGTGCATCCGTAACCGCCAGACAAATGCAATCTTCCGAAATGTCCGCCAAAGGTGTGTGTTCCACATCCTCGTCTGCGATCTCGACGTCGCCACGGGCGAAGTGATCCACTTCGTCCGAGAAAGCGCCCTGAAGCACCATCGTCAGTTCCATTCCATGATGCCCGTGATCAGGAACGGCAGCACCGGCTGGAATGAGCAGCAAGCGGGCCGTCGCATCCTTTGTCGTCGGCAGGATGGCTTGCTTTACGCCCATGCCGACGGGTCTCCAGCGGATATCAGAGACAGTCCCGCCGACATAGTCCTGCAAGGGCGCCGGCAACACTGGGCAATTCGGACGCACAGGTTTCGCCGCTGGTGCGCCTTTAGCGATTAACGCCATTGTCGCGGCCAGAGATGTATCACTCATGGCGATGGATTCTGTCTGTTCCTCCAGAACATGCCCACCTACGGCGTCGTAACTTCCGGCCCGCGCACGGCAATGGTCGCACAGTGACAGATGCGTCGCGACCATCAGGTCGAAGGCTTCGGGCAGACTTCCTGCGGCATATGCCATCAACAGGTCATCTGTCAGGTGATGTTTGATCGACTTACTCATGTTACCCATCTCAGTTCATCGCATGGCGCAAGCGGTCCAGCGCCAGCCTAATTCGTGATTTGATCGTTCCCAGCGGCAAGCCGGTCTGTGACGCGATTTCCCGATGGCTCAGATCACCGAAATACGCCTTTTCGATCAGTTCTCTCTGCGCGTCCGGCAACGCTGTCAAAGCGGTGCGCAGCTGCGCGGTTTCCTGTTGCAGCGCGATGACATCGTCCTGCTCAGGCTCGGCCTCGGGACCCCACCACAGATCTTCGGGTTCGGGACGGCGTTGCTTGCGCAGAACGTCAATGCGCTTGTTCCGAGCGATGGTGAACACCCAGGTGGCCACCGTTGCCCGCGTTGGGTCGAACAGATGGGACTTGCGCCATAAGGTCGCCATCACCTCTTGGGCGCACTCTTCCGCCATCGCGGCGTCTGACCCTGACTTCATCAGGAACGCCTTGATGCGCGGCGCGAAATGCTGGAACAGCTCGGCAAATGCCGCCTGATCCTGCTCGTCGCGGATGCGCCTGACGTGATCCACCCATTCGGTTCTGGTCTCGCGCCTGCCGTTGGTTCCGTTCACCCGTCCACCCTTGATGCGTTTCTTTTCGCGCCGAGGCTGAAGGGCGGCCGGTTGAGCCGCAGGTTCGTCCAAGGTCACGGTATCGATCTCGGTAAACATAACCTCAATACGGCGCGTTACCCAAGCCGGATCACTTTATAGGGACATTATGATCCAATTTGTGCAAATTTCCGTATCAAGGTTATCGGCATCTGAAGAAATTCAGTGCAGTTAAGGGTGTTTACGAGAAGGCCGGAAAGCAACGGATGACGCAGGAAATAGACCTTATCGCGGGCCACACCTACCACGGGCGCAAGGGCGCGATCGAAAACGCGTTTCGTTACTCGGTCGACTACATTCTGCTGGATCCCGAAGCAGCACAGAACACGCCCTTGCTGTTTTCGGTTGATCGCGCGAATGTCACGAACTGGCGCACCAGAGATCATGGAGGAGAGCCAGGTCGGGGCGAAGGCGCGCTTTGGCTGCGTGCGCGGTTTGATGAGATGTCGGTACAACAACCGGCGCGCTTCGAGTTGCTGACCCAACCCCGCGTTTTTGGGCACGTCTTCAATCCCGTCAGTTTTTGGTTCTGTTTTGACGACAGTGACCATCTTTATGCCGTGGTCGCCGAAGTCACCAATACTTATGGCACCCGCCATAGCTACCTGTGTCACAAACCCGATTTCTCGGCCATCGAACCGACTGACAGGGTGGTGGCGGACAAGCTGATGCATGTCTCACCGTTTCAGAAGATCGAAGGCAGTTATACGTTCCGCTTTGACTATCGCCCGGATCGGGTCGGCGTCTGGATCGACTATGGCCGCGCTGGTGGTGGGCTGATCGCGACGCTGACCGGACCGCGGCAGCCCCTGACCAACCGGGTGATCCTGTGGTCCTTGCTGCGGCGACCATTTGGCGCCCGGAGAACCTTTGCACTGATCGTCTGGCAGGCTTTCAGGCTGTGGTTGAAAAAAGCAACCTTTCGCCCGTTTCGCAGGCAACCGGTACCGGACCAGCCGGTTTCACGGGCGCGGCACTAGGGCCGTTGTTTGCGTAAGATCAAAGACTCGGGTGGTGTTCGGTGATTGTGATGGCATGACAACCGCGAACACGAGGAACATGATCCATGTTGGAAATATCGGCAAGAAAGGTCGCTCAGATAGCCATGATGGGGCGCGAGCTAAACCGGGCAGAAGGTGAAATGCGCGCCTTTATCGAACGTATGAGCGAAGACGAGCAAGCCGAACTGGTTGCCATCATGTGGATCGGCCGCGAGAGTTTTTTCGCCGAAGATCTGGCCGAAGCGATTGCCACTGCCAAGGCTGAGGCCTCAACCCCCTGCGCCGAATACCTGATCGGTACTCCGCACATGTCCGATCATCTTGAGAATGGTTTGGATGCGCTGGGGATATCGGCCGAGGACGTCGAAAATGATCTGATGTAGACGGCACCCAAGGTCATGAAGCAATCTAAACCGATAGTTCGCCCCTAGACCAAGCCACCGGCGTTCAAGAAATGGCATATGCTCTCAAATTGAGTTAGTTTACAACCTACGAACAGGGTGGGTTTTGGATTTAGGGGCAGGAACTTGCGACGTATGACACGGCTTTTCGGGTTCTTTGTCTCGATTTTTTTGGGGATTGCGAGCGTCCGACCTGTGGAGGCATGCAGCATCTGTCTAACTTTGCCGGAGTTTACGCTTGCTGACCGCATACTATCGGCGAACGTAGTTATTCTGGCACGGCCAGCGTTTGATAACGCTTTTAAGTATCAGCCTGTTACCATTATCAAAGGAACTCAGGGAAAGCTTTCGTCGCTACCAGATATTCCCTTTCTCATTGATAGCGCAACACGCGCGGCATTTCGATCAGATACTGAGGCCCGCGTTTTGCTGATATACGGCACCGACGACATCGATGCCGCCGGTCGCGGGTTTTCGCGGAGCTGGAAAAAGGTTTTTCGGATTACTCCGGAACGGGCTCGGTTTTTGGACGCACTTCAGACCAACGGGCAAAACTGGATTCTGGGTGAAACGAAAGACATCGAACGAGTGACTTTCTTTGGCAGCTTTCTCACACATTCCGACCGGATATTGCGTGATACGGCGATGGTCGAGATCAGTCGTGCACCATACGAGTTAGTTCGTGCCGCTGGACTGGCTGTACCACCGGAGCAGCTGTTACAGGAAGTTCAGACATTACAGCGGTTCAACTATGCGCCGGTATCGATCAGGCTACTCGGGTTACAATCGGACGCAACTGCGGTTTCTATTGTTCGGTCGCGATACAAGGCGCGGCTACAGAACGGTGGGGTGCATCTGGAGGAGTGGGCACTCGCGGGAATTGAAGCGGACAGTTCAGAAGCCCTTGCCAGGATCGAGGCAGCTCTTACTCAAGCGACTTTGTCATTTGACGAAAAAAGCAGCCTGATCCGAGCCCTGTCTGATGCGGGCACGTCGATGCCCGAACATCGTGCTAAAATATTGGAGATCTATGGCCGCGTATTAGATCGTGATACTTCACTGGCTGCGCAAACCGCCATTGCGGTTCGGTATTGGGACTTTTCTCCTTTGCAACACAAGTTCGATGCTCTCCTTTCCGCTGGGAACATCGATCCGGCGACGCGTTTTGCCATTCAGACAGTCTTGCCCACCGAAAGCAGGTAAAGTCGGGTCCGGCAATAGCGCAGGATCTTTAAACGCACGTTAATGTTTTGGAATGGCGTCCTTAACGAATGCCTCCTTTATTTGATGTCAGGAAGACAATGACATCAAGTTCAGGAGGAGAAAGACATGTCACATACACAAACGTTCGCAGGCCGGGGTGGCCTGCTTGACGGTCTGTTTTCAAACTATGCGGATGCAAAGGTTGAGCATTTCCGCCGCCGGATTTTCTCGAAAACCGTGCGGGATCTGGAAAAGCTTGATGACCTGCAACTGGCCGATATCGGCGTCCAGCGGGATCAGATCAAACGATGCGCATATGAGAGTGTTTATAACAACAAGCCTTACCGGCAGTGATAAAGCACTCAGCGTGACCTGAAACCAACTCCCGTGATCCTGTTAGCGAGGTTACCAGTATGTTCGACGTCATACCGCCCACCAATCAATCGGCTCCGGCTGCCAGCGCGCTTTTGCTGTTCGATCGTGCAATGCGAATCCGTTCGATCAGCCCTGATATTGTCCGCGCAGCGCAGCATCTGAATGCAATGACCGATCATCAATTGTCAGAGCTCGGAATCAACCGCAGTGATATCGAAGATACTATCCAGCGGTATATCTAAAGGTCGGGTGAGAGAAACCCGAATGAGTACAACATGCATAAGGAAGAACAATGAAAGCCATTCCAGACTGTCTGGAATGGCTTTTTTTGCATTCAGGCCGTGTGATCGACGATTTGCAGATGCTGGGCCAGCCTGTTGATTTCGCTCATCCACCCCTGCACCAGCTTGGGATCACTGGGGGCCGCGTGAACTCCGGCCGGGATGGCGCGGTTCAATACGGCCTCGACGGCAAGTGAGACCGGAATGGACACCAGACGCGCCATCGCCGTCCCACGCTCATCCCCCCAGGCGTCCATGACATAGGTCTTGTGCCAGACGGGGATACCGTTTTTCTCGGCCTTCAATCCCACGCACAGTACAACGCGATCAGGCTCGCCTTCGTCATAGGCGTTTTCCTCCCAGAACTGGTCCGACATCTCTTTCAGACGGGCATCTCCTTCGGGACCAGACAGGGTTTCGATCTCGGTGAACACATCCGACCACGCGTCGGCCCAGCCGTTCAAGCGCAGGGTGCCGCGGACGAATTCCTTGACTGGCCAGTGATCCTCGAAATGGTATTGCGCCATGAAGGGGATCGAGTCGCGATTCGGATAGACTTCGAAGCTTTCCGGCGCTGGCAGCGGGGCAATGTAGCTGCTGATTGCATCCCACGGGCGGGTTACGTCCAGCGGCGCGTAATCGCGGATCGACTTCGACGGCGACCGCAGTGCTTTCAGCACGCCCAGCGGCGACCAGCTGAACTTGTATCGGAACGGGTTCGGATGTTTGGGAATGCCACCGCAATATGAGATGAAGCTCAGGTGGTTTTTCGGATCGAATGCATCAGAACCGCGGTAGTCGTCGATCAGCGCATGCGCCATCAGGTGATCGATGCCCGGGTCCAGACCGACCTCGTTGACCAGTGCGACACCGGCCTCGCGCGCCTTGTCATCCAGCGCGCGCATCTCGGGCGCGATATACGAGGACGAGACGAAATTGGCTCCTTTCGAAATCGCCAGTTCTGCCAGCGGCACGTGCCAGTCGCCCGGCAGCATCGAGACGATCACATCGCCCTTCTCCAATACAGCGCCGAGCGCGTCGGTGTCGAAGGCGCGGATGTCGTCGGTCAGGTCTCCGACCTCGGCCTTGGCCTTTTCGATGGTCCGGTTCCAGACGGCGACCTTATGGCCGCCTTCGATCAGGCGGCGCAGGCCGGGAATGGCCGAGAGGCCGGTGCCACACCAATGAATGGTCATTAGAAAACTCCTCTGAGGCTGTTCAGCCGAACTTCAATTTCGCGGTCACAATCGCACCGACAAGAAGGATCGATATTACATTGCCGAGGATCAGCGGCCACGCCGAGATCATCAACCCATAGATCAGCCACAAAGTCAGGGTGGTCAGAATCAACAGGTTTGCGGGCAGAGACAAATCCTTGGTCTCGCGGCTGCGCCAGGTTTTCAGGGTCTGCGGCAACCAGCAAATGGTACCCAGAACCGCCGCCGCCCCTCCGATCAGGTGTTCCATGCGTGTGCTCGCCTAAACATGTTTGTTGAACTCGTCCCGCGCGCGACACCAGACACCCTTTTCCAGATCGGTCAGGGTCAGCAGGGACGGCAGAAGCTGCGCCGCGTAGTCTTCCGAGCTTTCAACCGGCAGCATAGACGGAAGGTTGTCGATTGCCATCACGTCCATCACCGGGTCGGTGGCCACGCGCAGGGCGGGTGCTTCCCATGTGGTGGCGCGGTCATAGACGGGCACCGGGTTGTAGTCGCTGTCCGGGTCGCAGGCCACGTCGCCGATGGCTGTCAGGTTGCGGCGGGCTGTCAGAGCCTGGCGCGGGACAAAGACCGGAGTGCCGGGCCGCGCGAAAATGCAGTTCAGGAACAGATCATGGTCAAGGATTTCTGGGAAAGGTCCACCGCTGGCCGTCTCGGCCATGTCCCATTTGGTGACCGCGACGCCCATCGCCTCACACAGGTCTGCGGCACCGGTGCCCACACGGCCCAAAGCTCCGATGACGATGGCGCGCGGGCGCGCTGCACCGGTGGCGTCAAGCTCTTCCAGAAGTTCCGCGTTCAGCGCATCCTTGCCTGCGTACACACCGACGGGCGGGCATATCCCGCCTCGTTGCTGCGCCGCCCAGGTCTTGAGCGTAACGGCAGCACCCGCATAACCGGCCCAATACCCGAATGCAGCAACCCGGCGACCATCCTCATCCACGAGGTATTCCAGATCATAAAGCGTGCCGCCACCGGCCTTGAACCGCTCCAGCAGCTTGCGGCCCGAATGCTGGCCCTTGTAGGCGTGGCCAAACATGATGTGGCGGTGGGGCAGGGGTGTACCGTCTTCGGGCAGTTCCTTGAGGCCGAAGATAATCGCGTCCAGCGGGGCATCGGACCAGGAATTCTCGGGCGCGATCTCGCAGCCAGCGTCCTTGTAGCCGTCCAGTGGGATGGCGCGGGCATGGCTTTCCTCGACCGTCACGCGGATGCCAGCCGCGATCAGCGCGGCGGCACCTTCCGGTGTCAGCCCAACCCGTTCTTCGTTCGGGCGCTGTTCTGCCCGGACCCAGAGATGTGTCATCTTACTTCCTTTTGTCAGAGCATTCCGGCGGCACGCACCGCCTGAACCGAGGGACGTGCCTCCATCGCCTCACGGAAGGCGACGATTTTGGAAAAGGCCGAAACGTCGACTCCGTCGCCTTCCAGCCAGCTGCACACCACGAACAGGTAAGCATCGGCCAGCGAGAACGCCTCGCCCAGCACAAATGGTCCACGCAGCCCGTTCAACGAGATGTAAGTGCAGGATTCGGTCATCGTTTGCGCGACCTTGTCTTTCATGTCCTTCCAGCTGGATTTCTTGTCGGCCCAGCGGTGCCCGCGCAACTTGTGCGCATGATTCACATGCATGGTCGAGGCAAGGTAGAACATCACTTCGCGCATCCGCGCGGCCATCACCGGATCGGGAGGCACCAGCCCTGCTTCGGGGGCCTTGGCGGCAACAAACTCCAGCAAAGCCCCGGTCTCGGTCAGGATGCCTCCATCAACGACCAGCGCCGGAACGCGGCCCTTGGGATTGATCTGTGTGTAGGCCGGTTTCGTCTGCTCGCCCCCGGCGAAGTCGAGCTTGATTGCTTCGTATTCCAGTCCGGCCTCTTCCAGGGCAATCGCAACAGCGACCGAGATGGTACGGGGTGCATAGTAGAGCTGCATCAGGCGTCTCCGGTCTGGTTACAGGTGGGTCTGCGCGAACTGTCGGTCAGGGGCTTCCAAATGCGGTACGGCATTGAAAAGAACCGGGCTCAGTTGAGCGCCAATCGGGTGCAGACGATGCATTGACGTGTTCATGATGGCAAGGGCCACCCGTGCCATTGACGGGATATCCAACCCCATCGCCTGACGCACCACCATCGAAATTAACCCGCCTGAGGTCACGACAATGGCCGATCCGCCCTCGGTTCCGATCTCGTGCAGCGCGTCGCGCACGCGCGTCTCGAATTCTACGAAAGTTTCCGGCGGGTTCTCAATTTCGCCATTGGCCCAGGCCGCAAACGTTTTGGGCAGATGTTCGACAAAACCTTCGCGGTCCGTGGGGATCGCGACACCGTGTTGGTCCTCGAACAATTGCGCCAGCGTGAAATACTCGATCTCGTTCAGTCGTGCGTCGCGGATTGGATTGGGCAAGTCCATACTGGCCGCTGTCTCGGCGTGGCGGGTCAGGGTGCCGCAATAGACCCGGGTATAATGGCTGCGGGTATCACGCAGATGCGCCCCCAGCCAGCGGGCCTGCTGATGCCCCAAGTCGCTGAGCCTGTCGTAACTTACCTCGTCCCGTGCTGTTGTGTTTGCCTGCCCGTGACGCACCAATGTGATATGTGACATGTCGGTCCCTCTTGCGCCGAAGTCTTAGGGCAGGTTCCCCTCCGGTGCCAGAGGGGTTTCATGTCCGTTGAAAAAAACCTCGCCCCTTTTCTGTTTCTGGCTATGGTTCGCCCCGTACAAGTCTTCGGAGGGGTTTATGACCGTCGATCACACGCGTTTTCTGACTGACCTGCATAAGTTGCGTGAATTCGGTGCCTCGGGTGTGGGCAAGGGGGTTGTCCGCCCCGCCTATTCGGACGCGGATATCGCCGCGCGCCAGTGGCTTGCCGGACGTATGCGCGAAGCAGACCTGACCCCGCAGTTTGACCCGGTTGGCAACCTGTTCGGATTGGCGACCGGCCCCTCGCTGCTTTTGGGATCACATTCTGACAGTCAACCTGAAGGCGGCTGGCTTGACGGTGCGCTGGGCGTCATTGCCGCGCTGGATATCGCACGTTCCAGCGACCGGCCCGTTTCGGTTGTCAGCTTTCAGGACGAAGAGGGGCGGTTTGGTGTGACCACTGGCTCGGCCGTCTGGTCGGGCGGGTTACCTCTGGAAAAAGCCGATGTGTTGACGGATGGGGCCGGTGTCAGCTTTGGCCAGGCCCGATCATCCATGGCAGACCTGGCGCAAGGTTTCGTGGACCCGTCCCGTTTCACTGGCTTCATAGAGATGCATATCGAACAGGGCCCCTCGCTGGACGCGTCTGGAGGCCAGATTGGCGTGGTCACCGATATCGTTGGCATCCGCGATATGTCGATCACCTTTCAAGGTCAGCAGAATCACGCCGGCACCACCCCCATGCACCTGCGTCGTGACGCATTTCAGGCCCTGTCCCTGTTCAACACCCGGCTCAATGAGCGGTTTCGCAATGTTGTCACCCCGCAGACTGTCTGGACTATCGGGCGAGTCGACCTGCATCCAAACGCATCGTCCATCGTGCCGGGACGGGTTCGATTCTCGATGCAATGGCGCGATGGTGATGCAGACCGTTTGGCCCGGATGGAGGAGATCATTCGAGCGACAGTTCATGAGACGGCCGAGGAACTGGGACTGAATTTGGACTACGACCCGATGCTGGGGCTGGAACCCGTCGCCATGGATCAAACCTTGCGCCGCGCACTCGAAAACGGTGCGGAGCGGGTCGCTCCGAATAGGTGGCGCAGAATGCCGTCAGGGGCCTTGCACGATGCCACCAACGTTTCTCGATTGATGCCGGTCGCGATGGTGTTCGTGCCCTCGATCGGCGGAATCAGCCATGACTTTGCCGAAGATACGGCAGAGGCCGATTTGATTGCGGGGCTCGAAGTTCTGGATCATGCCGTGCGGACACTCTCCACTTGAGCGTCACTTTGCAAAATACTGCCGAAGAAGATGTTGCATCAGCGGAGAAGTCCCTCTTCTTGGCTTTTGGCAAGATGAATGGATTTTTACCCGGTGAAAACGAGGGCTGTTGCCTAACGGAAAAAAGTTTCCTATAGGAACATTCATGGTGCATGCGTCTGTATACCGCCTCTTCTTCGGATCGGTGTTTCACTAAAAACCGGGTGGAATCATTGCATTCTATGCGGCTTGGGGCAGACTGACTGTCATGCATTTTGACCTTTAAATAATCGGAAGTTGGCCGGATCATGACGTCACCGAAACGCACGCCCTTGTATGACCTTCACGTTGCTTTGGGTGGTAAGATGGTTGATTTTGCTGGGTGGGAGATGCCTG